>JBAQGR010000452.1:0-2388 GCA_049287895.1 Desulfatitalea sp. | reverse complement strand
CTGTGCCCCAACCACCCCACCTTCCCGAGGAGATATGGATCAATAAGTCAAAGGATGAAAATTGCCAAAAACCAGAGCCTAAATTAATCGACCTGGTGTCTCATTTTCATTGACACATTCCGCGCATATGACCAGGTAACTTATTGTAAATCCAATCAAAAAAACTTATGTGAATACTATGGCGTACATTGATTCATCGGGACATGGGGTTGCGCACCCACGCGGAGCGTGGGTACGAGAAGGCTTCTCTTGGGAACGAGAGGGCTACGCGCGGGAACGAAAGTTCGTTGTTGGATGAGATGTTGAATACGTTGGGGGTGGGTTGAGCGCGAGGGGATGAGGATCGTATTGGCACATCAGGAAGTGACAGGATTGCAAATTAGTGCAATAATGGCCAAACTTTGCATCTCAAGGGAGGCGGGACGATGACATTTTTTCCGAGAGCAGTTTGCGTACTGGTGGCTGCTTTGATGCTGGCGGGGTGTGCTTCGGACGAACAGAAAAAGTCAAAATATTTGAGCCAGGCGGCTGAATCGATGCAGAAGGGTGACGATAGGGCCGCCGAGATTCATTTGAAGAATGTCATCCAGCTCGATCCGAAATCGGTGGATGGCCATCTAAAGTTGGGTGAGGTCTATTTGAAGCTGGAGAACCCGCAGGGTGCCTTTGGCGAATATGCAGCGGTAGTGAAGCTGGATCCCAAGAATACACAAGCTTTGTTGAAGCTGGCCACATTTTTCATGCTGGCGCGAAAATTTGAGGAGTCCCAAAAAAGTATTCAGACCGTGC
This sequence comes from Desulfatitalea sp., assembly GCA_049287895.1. Taxonomy (GTDB): domain Bacteria; phylum Desulfobacterota; class Desulfobacteria; order Desulfobacterales; family Desulfosarcinaceae; genus Desulfatitalea. Next base: position 1,599 of record JBAQGR010000452.1, on the reverse strand, counting down.
TTGAAAAGGAACCGAAGAATATCGATGCGCTCTTCTTGTCGGCCGGTTTAAATGAGATGCAGGGCAACTTGGCCAAAGCGGCGGAGATATATAATAAGATAACAGGGTTGGATGGCAAGCAAGCCCGTGCCTATATAGGCATGGCCACTGTTTATTCCAGGCAGAATAAATTTGATGAAGCGGAATCTTATCTGCAAAAAGCCAACACCTTGGACCCCGGGGATAGCAAAACCTGGTTGGCCCTGATCGGATTTTATCTTTCGCGCAAGGATTCCGCGCGCGCGGAAAAGCAAATCGAGCAGGCCATCGGGGCTATTCCAACGAGCGTTGACTTGCGCATCATGCAGGGGAATTTTTATGCGCAACAGAAGAAGAATGAGTTGGCGGAGAAAGCTTTCTTGAAAGCGATCGGGCTGGATGCCAAGAATGTGGCGCCCTATCTGTCGGCGGCGCGTTTTTACGATGCCGTCGACAAACAAGATCAAGCGAAATCGATGTATCGGCAAGCAATGGCGCTCAAACAGGACGATAACGAGCTCAAAGCGACTGCCGCGCGCTACTTTCTCAAGATCAATGAAGTCGGTGAGGCCGAAGCCTTGATCGAAGATGTTTTAAAGAAGCGGGCCGGGTACCTGCCGGCGCTTTTATTGAAGGCAGTGTTGTTGGTCAGCAAGCGCAATTGGAACGATGCCATTGCCGTGCTCGATCAGGTGATCTCCCAGGACGATAAGGCCGGCCAGGCTTACTATTTTAAAGGCATCGTGCATCTGGCCAAAGGGGAGGCGCAGGTGGCCAAGAGCTCTCTGAACAAGGCCGTGGAACTGAACCCAAATGACAATCGCGCGAAGCTTTTGCTTGTTGAGATCAAATTGAAAGAGCGTGATTTTGCCGGCGCCGAAAAAGAGAGCAAGGAGCTGCTCCGCGTATTACCGGATAATTATCAGGCTGTGTTGCTGTTGGGCCGAGCCAATCTCGGCCAGGGAAGATTGGATGAAGCCCAAAGAAATTTCAGTCGTCTGATCGAACTGCAATCGCAAAATCCGCAGGGTTATTTCCAAAAAGGGATTGTCCAGCGGCTGCGAAAGGACGACGGAGCGGCGCTGGCCAGCTTTGAAAAGGCGTTGGCTTTAAATCCGAAGCTGCTCGACGTTTTTGCGCAAATGATCAGCATTCAGGCCTCCAAGAAGGATTACGCATCCGCATTGGCAAGATGCGACCAACAACTGAATGAACTCAAAGACTCGCCATTTCATCAGGCCTTCATCATGAGTATCAAAGGCCGGCTTTATATTACTCAAAATTTGGATAAAGAAGCCGAAAATGCCTATCAGGCAGCGATTCTGGCGGATCCCAATTTCACGCAACCCTATTATGGCCTGGCCCAATTATACTTGCGGCGCAAGGAGGTCGACCGCGCCATTGAACAATATGACGCCATGCTTCAGAAGAATCCGGACATGGTCGGGCCGAATATGTTGCTGGGTACGTTGTATGACGCCCAGAAGAAGTTCGACTTATCCGAGAAGCATTATCGGGAGGTGTTGCGGATCGATGCGGGGTTTGCGCCCGCCGCCAACAATCTGGCCTTCCTGCTGGCTG
>JBAQGR010000451.1:0-3504 GCA_049287895.1 Desulfatitalea sp. | reverse complement strand
TTCGCCCCTGCGCAAGAGCCTGATCCGGCCGGCCGGCCGCGGCCGGGCTGGTCCCAGCGCCGGGAGAACCGCGCCCGGCTCAAGGCCGATCTTCTGGAACGCTTGTGGGGCGAAATCGGTTCCCAAGCAGAAGAATATCGCCGCATTCGGTTGCAAATGGCTCCCGGTGTCGCTGAGCGCCTGGAAGCGCGGCGCATCCTGACGGAAGATGTTCAGCAAGTGATCGCGCATGCCGAGGCCTCCGGCCAAAAACTGCGCCATCCGGTAACGGGACGCTTCCGCGCCGCTTTTCGGCCCCGGCATGTCACCTTCTGGGTGGAGTATGCGCCGGCCGGGGAGGGCTTTGTGGTGTACAATGGCTATGCCCATCGCATGGAGGTGCAAAGTCCATGAAGAACGACACCGAGTGGGCTGACGAATTGGCCTGGCTCTGCGCAGTGTGCGACCAACCCTTGGCACTCGGCCAGGTCAGCGTCTCCTATATGAACAACAGTTTTACTACCGATATGCCCCGCTGCCCTCAGTGCGGCCTGGTGCTGGTGCCCGAGGGGTTGGCTTTGGGGAAGATGGCCGAGGTGGAGAAGATATTAGAAGACAAATGAAAATAAACCGTTCATGACGCCGACCACCAATCTATATGAATCTCCGGCCCTGCGTGCCGTCACCGGCCCCGCGATTCGACCCGGCGGCCTGGCATTGACCGAACGGGCCCAGGCTTTCTGTCGTCTGGCCCGGGGGGCGGAGGTGCTGGACGTGGGCTGCGGCAGTGGCGCCACGGTGAACCATCTGCGGCAGTGTCACGGCCTGCGGGCCGTGGGACTGGATCTCTCCTGGCACCTGCTGGCCGAGGGGAGCGGCGCGGACGGCTCGCCGGTCACGATCCAAGGCCGCGCTGAAGCACTGCCCATCGGTGAGGGACGGCTGGCCGCGATCTTCAGTGAATGTCTTCTTTCGTTGCTGGCCGATCCGGCCACGGCCCTGGCCGAATGGCACCGTGTTCTGGCGCCCGAAGGATTTCTGATCGTCTCGGACCTCTATGCCCGCTCCGGCCGTTGGGTCGACGGCCAAACGCCGCCGTCGGTGCGCTGCTGTCTAACCGGGGCCGTTCCGCGCGAAATGCTTCTCGATCGTTTGCGTGCGGCCGGATTTACGGTGCTGCTCTGGGAAGATCACACCCCGCTGCTCAAACAGTTGGCCGCCCGTTTGGTGTGGGCGCATGGCTCTCTGGCGGCCTTCTGGGAGAGCGTGGGTGCCGGTTGCGCGGTGGGTCAGGATAGTTCAGGGGGCAAGCCGGGATATTACTTGATGGTGGCGCGCAAAGGAGGGGCCGACCGTGGATGAGCTGATGATGCGCATGCTGCGCTGGGGGCAAAAGGGATATTCGTGCAGCCAGATACTTTTGCTGCTGGCATTGGAAGATCGCGGGCAATCCAATCCCGACCTGGTGCGGGCCATGGCCGGGCTGGCCTACGGTTGCGGTTCGGGCCGGGCCACTTGTGGCACCTTGACCGGCGGTTGCTGCCTGCTGGCCTTTTTTAGCGCCAAGGGCAGCGATAGCGAGAGCCCCTCGGAACATCTGCCCGTGATGCTGCAGGAACTGACCGACTGGTTCGATCTCCGCGTGGGCCAAACCCACGGCGCCATCGCCTGCGAGGCCATCGTGGGAGAGGCCGGTCCGGCCGCGGCCCGCCAAACCTGCGGCGCCATCGTGGCCGAGACCTATGGCAAGGTGATGGAGATTTTGGCGGCTTATGGATTGAACGTATGATGATGACGCGTCCCACTGCCAGCCTTTTCAAGGCCGACCATTTCCGGCCACCAGGGTGCGAACACGCCCTGTGCTCGTTTCATGCCCAGTATCTTATCGCTGCCGATGGCCGGCCCACGGCCCTGCATCCGTTGCCCATGACACCGCAGCCAGCCGCACCGATCCAGGCCGAGGAGGGCGCCGATCGGGCCATCGGCTTTGTGGCCCGGCAATGGATCGCACCAGTGGCCCCCAGCGCGTCCCGGCCCGTACCGGCCTGCACCTGCGGTGGGGCGGCCGGCCCCGCGGCCCTCTCCCTGGACGCCTTTCTGGAGATGGCCCGGGCCCGCACCTTTTCAGTATCGGCCATGGCCTTCCAGGACGTCTGGAACCTGGATCTGGAGCGGGTGCAGGGGTGCTGCATCCATGTCATGGCCCCTGACCAGCGTTTGATTCCCTTTTGCCTCTACAACCTGACCGCGGCCGACGGCGGCCCGCTCTATCGCCTATGACAGCCATCGCGCACACGCCCCTGGAGGCATGGATCAGCGCCCGCATCGGCCTGGAAGCTGGCAAGCGGCCCACGCCAGAGCGCCTGGCCGCCTGGCAATTGGAGCGCCTGAACGAAACACTATCCCATGCCCATGGCCATAGCCCCTTCTACCAGCGGCAATGGGGGACTCTGGAGGCGCCGCGATTGCGACGCATGGAAGAGATCGGCAGCTTGCCTTTCACTTCGGACGAAGTACTTCGCCGTGATGCTTTGCAGCTGCTGTGTGTTTCCCAGAGCGAGGTGGCGCGGGTGGTGACGCTGAACACCTCCGGCACCACGGGCGAGCCCAAACGGATCTTCTTCTCGGAAGGGGACCTGGAGGCGACCGTCGATTTTTTCCACCACGGCATGTCCACTTTAGTTCGACCCGGAGAGCGGGTGCTGATTCTGCTGCCCGGCGAACGACCCGACAGCGTGGGCGATCTGCTGCGCAAGGGGTTGGCCCGTTTGGGAGTGGAAGGCATCGTCCATGGCCCGGTGCAGGACCCGGCGCATACGCTCCAGGCGATCATCGATCCCGTGACCGCAGAGCCGGTCCGCCGCGGCCGCACGGGCGAAGTGGTTTTTACCACCCTGGCCCGCCGCGCCATGCCGCTGATCCGTTATCGCACCGGCGATCTGGCGGCGTGGATCGATGAACCGTGCCCTTGCGGATCAGTGCTGCGACGCATGGGCCCGGTGCAGGGCCGGCGCAAGGAGATGGTGCGCCTGGCCGACGGGATCGTTCTGGGGATGAACGCTTTGGATGAAGCGCTTTTCAACCTGCCCGGCGTGGTGGACTTTGCGACCGACCTCGGGTATGACAACGGAAGCAGCCATCTGCGCATAAAACTTTATACCCGTCCGGGCCATCCGGAGGACATTGCGCTGACGGCACTCGCGGCGCTGCAAAAAATTCCGGCCATCCGGGCCGCCGCGGCCATCGGGGCCTTGCTGCTGGACCCCATTGCCATCGCAAAGAACCTTGGGCCGGCCGCGGGACCGGCCAAGCGCAGGATCGTGGATCGCAGAACGACCGATCCGAATAGAGAGGAGTGTTGACCATGACGACGATTGCGGAAACCGCCTATCAATGGTTGCGCCGGGGAGAGCCCCTGGTGCTGGCCAAGATCGCCAGCCAGCAAGGCTCTACGCCACGCAGCGCCGGCACCCAGATGGTAGTGGCCGGAGGCGGGAAGAACTTCGGCACCATCGGCGGCGGATT
>JBAQGR010000450.1:0-3173 GCA_049287895.1 Desulfatitalea sp. | reverse complement strand
GGCGATAAAGTGAGTGATGCTGCCGCTATTGTCTCTTATGGGGGATATGGCGGCCGATTCCCAATACAGCTCGCCGTTCTTCTTGCGATTGTGCAGTTCTCCCTTCCACTCCCGGCCAGCGGTGATGCTACGCCACAGATGGGCGTAAGTCTCTTTGGGCGTGGCGCCGGATTGAAGAATGCTGGGATTCCGGCCGACCGCCTCATGAAAAGTATAGCCGGTTTTCTCCACGAATTTGGGGTTGACGTACTCAATGGTTCCGCGGGTATTGGTAATGATAATACTGGCGGGGCTCTGCTCTACGGCCGTGGAGAGTTGCCGCGCTCTCTCCTCGCTCTTGATGAGGGCCTGTTCGGTGATCTTGCGTTTGGTGATATCATGGAAGGCGGTGACCGATCCCATCAACTCCTTCTCTTTGAAGATGGGGCGAGTGGCCACCTCGACGATAATCACCGATCCGTCCTTGCGCAGGAAACGTTCTTCCCCGTCATAGGCCTTGCCCCGGCTGATCGCGTTGAATAAGGGGCACTCTTCCAGGGGAATCCGTTGAGCATCCGCATGCACATGGAACAGATCGTGGGCTATCCGGCCGATCAATTCCTCGGCCGTGTAACCCAACATACGGGTGACCGATGGGTTGATCCGGGTGATGACCCCCCTGGTGTCCATGACATAGACCCCTTCGGCCAGGGTATCATTCATCACTTTTAAATTGCGTTCCTCCCGGCCGAGTGAGGCGGTGCGTTTTTGAAGGCCGATCAGTAGAACGGCGATCAGTCCCATCGCTACCGTGGTAGTGGCAATATAGACAAAAAACTCTTTGCGCAAGGATGGCGTGATGTGGTCGGGTTCATAAGTAATCAGATACCCGGCCACCCGGCCGACCACATCTCTGACCGGTAGCAGACTGATGATTTGGGGGCCTGTTCCTGACGCTTTGCTGGTCGTCAGGGCATCGCCGGCGGTCATGGCTCTTTGCACCATGGCATCGTTTTGCAACCGCCGATTGACGGTCAGGGCGTTGGCGGACAAGACCGGCGGGCTTTCGGGCAGAACAGCTTTGGCATCCTCGATGACATATTGCGGGTGGATACCCGATTCGGTATAGAGCCAGCGCTGTTCGGGAAAGAGATAGGGGTCGATGAGCCGTCGGTTGAGCAGGAAGGCATGTTCATGGCTGGGATCCAACTCGACCATGGCCGCGATGATGCCCTTGGTGGTGACGCTCACTTCGACGCTGCCGATATGGCGACCCTCCCAGGAGACAGGGTAGACATATCGGAATCCGGAGCGGACTTTTCCAATTTCGAATCCGTAAACCTGGCGCTGTTCGGCGTTTGCCACGGCAACCGAGTTACGCTCCGCCAGCAGGGAATCGCCATAACGGTCCGGTTTGTGAAAGCGAAGGTAACTGGTGCCGTCGGATAAATGGAAATGAAGCTGCAACAGATTTTGACTTTGCATGGATGTATATGCATCGAAAAGCATTCGATACAGGCGCCCCCTGGCGACATCCCGTTGTTTGCCAGTGGATTGCGCCCCTTCGGCAAAGAGCTGAATCACCTCGGGCCGACAGATGGTGTTGTGGTAAAAACCGTCCATGGCCAGTCGATACATCTGGATGCTGGCCCGATAGGAGAGGGCCAATGCCTCCTGGTGCTGGGCGAAATGGCTCTTTTGCTTCTCCATGCGGTTGCCGTGCAGAAAGATGCCCAAACTGGCGGCCATCAGGACCGCCACCGCGATATGAACCGCATAACCTCGCATCGGGGTTGTTATTCGTTGCATCTAAAAATTTCCATCCAACGGAATGGTGGTTCCCTTCAGCAGTTGTCGAACGGCATCATAATCTCCGTCCTTTGCCGGGGCCGACCCATAGCGAATATTGTCGCCCCAGGTGGAGAGAAGATCCTGATCCTTTCCTTTGGGGTCTAAGGCAACGAGAACTCTTCGGATTTCCGTGATCCGCTGGGCGGCAAGGGCGCTGGTGTTGGCGACCAGTGCAAAGGCGGGCAGGGGGGGCGTTTCGGCCAGTATCTGCAACCCCATGTGGGTATATTTTTTCGCGATGGCGGTCTTCAGGCCGCCGGCATCGTATTTGCCCCGGATAATGGAAAGGGCCACCTCATCGTGTTTTCCCAGGTAGCGGAATAGGTTTTGATTCAAATCGCTGCCATATTGGCGCAGCAATCCGCTGGTGGACAGAAACCCGCAGGTGGACAGTGGCTGGGTCAAGGCGATTTTACGTTGCTTGGCGTTTTTGGGGTCAAAATCTCCATCGCCAAATCCCACCAGGGCACAGGTATAGGAAGCCTCTCCGGATTCTTCCTTGAAATGGACGATGGGCTCAGCCTGGGCGTACAGGGCGCGCAACTCCACATAGGGAAGGGGCCCGAGGTAGGCCAGGTCGATTTGGGCTTGCTGAAAGGCTTCGACAATCTTGCTATAACTGTCGAAATAGACATATTCGATTTTGATGTTCAGCCGATTTTCCAGAAAAGTGGTCAGCGGCAGGAATTGCTTGACCACGGTCTCTCTGTTTTCCATGGGCAGAGGGGCGAAACGAAGCGTCTCGGTATGGCCAACGGTGGTTGCTGAAATAATCAAGCCGGCAATGATGAGTCCTATGGTTTTGTTCATTGGGTTTCTAATCCTATTGGGTGCCCATCCATAAGCTGAAACTATCGCATTTATGGATGGGCACTATTTACGTTAACTACCCGAAAAAGAAAGCGATTGGGTGGCCGGTGGTCACTCGGCGCCGCAACGTAAAGGCTGTCCGCCAAGGGCCACGGATGGATCCTCAACCGCTGTCTATCCATCGACGGGAATATCGTCCATTCGGGGAGTTTTCTTTAGCATGCCATGGGCAGATGGACATGCGCTGACCGATGCCTTCGCCCAAGCAGAGCGCATTGCTGCAAGACCAGAACACGTCTTTGTGGATATGGGGTACCGGGGTGCCGCGGGCTACTTTTCCAGTTCAGTTCTAACCGCTAAACCAATCTTTCCCAAAGTGTAGGGTTTTTTAATATATGTTCCCGCGCCAATCCTTAGGGCCTCCTTTACGCGATCGGTCTCAGAATAGCCACTTGCCAGGATTACCTTTTGGTGTGGATTGTTTCTAACTATTTCTTTGCATGTCTCGAGCCCATCCATGCCGGGGCTCATTA
>JBAQGR010000449.1:0-5589 GCA_049287895.1 Desulfatitalea sp. | reverse complement strand
CTCCTCTGGAGCGCGATCATCCGATCCTCGAGGCCTGTTTCATCGATTTTTGGCGGCCGGGCGTGTATCGTGCCAACCTCTTTCTCCAGATCGTCCAGGCGTCCAAGCAGGGGTTCCCATTCCTCCTGCGTCGTCCTTCTTTCCCGCAACACATTATAATCTTTTCGGATATTCTCGAGCTTCGTCAGCAGATTCTGAGCCTCGCCAGGTCTCAGCTCACCCGATGCCAACCCATTTCCAATGCTTTGTTGAAGCACCAACATCCGATCCTCGGTCCTTCTTTCTTTGTCCGGCCACATTTGAGGACCCGAAGCACATTGAATTAAAACCGCCATGAACAGCGGAACGACGAAGAGCGGCAGTAATTTTTTCATAAAATATCTCCTTTCTCTACTGTTTTAAGGAGGGACCAACCGGCCGCATCTCCGGTTGGATTCTCTCTCCCCAGAAGATACCTGCATCCATTCTTATCCTGTGCACCGGCGGCAGGTCCTTACGATCCGACTAAATCCTACCCAATAAGAGCAGGATCACGATGATAACCACTACCAGCCCAACCCCGCCGGTGGGTCCATACCCCCACGACCGGCTATGCGGCCAGATGGGGATTATGCCCAATAGCGCCAGTATCAAAATTATGAGTAATATCGTTCCAAGTGACATCGTTCGTTCTCCATTAGATTAGATGCGCGATTGACCTAAAATTGACTTTAGCCGATTTATTTCGCGACTTTGCTTTGTTCTTGATTTCTCTTTTCTATAATACGCCAAGCGCGTTACTTGCTCGATCGGCAACGATCCGGAGTCTATTTGGATGCTTCGATAGTCATCTGGTTCTTTACGCTCTTTACGCCGTGAACGTCGCTCACGAGTTTCGTGGCCAGGTCCTTTTCAGCCGCGTTTTGGGCTTTGCCCCCCAACGTGACCACGCCTTCATTCGTCTCGACCTTGGTTTTCACGGCGCTGGTCGAACGATGATACAGCAACGCCGTCTTGACCAGGGCGGTGATGGACGCGTCATCGATCGATTCGCCCATAGCATCCATCTTTGCGGCCATTGCGCCCATCGTTTTTTCGCCCGGCTTCATTGCGGCGGCTGGCACGGTCATCTCATTATTAACCTTCTTCACGCCTTCCACATCCTTGGCATATTCGGTGGCCAGATCCCTTTGAGCCGCGCTGGCGGCCTCGCCGCGCAAAGTGACGGTCCCATCTTGGGCCAAAATCTCGGTTGCCGTGGCACTGACATTCCGATGGAACAACAGTGTGGTTTTCACTTTGGTAATGAGCCACGCATCCGATTGCGCAGCCGGGGCCCCCGCTTTTACTTCCAGCTTGTTGTCCACGCTTTTAACTCCGGACAGGCTCGTAACCGTCTCCTGGGCCAATGTTTTGTGGTATTCTTCGGAAACAGTCCCGGTCAGGGAGACAACGCCATCCTTTGACTGGATTTTAATGTCATCGCCCTTCAGATAGGTCTTGAATACATAAGACTGCTTGGCGGATGATTCGATGCGGTCATCCGTCGCGGATGCGTACAAACTGACGTTGAATAAAATCAAAGCGGCTACAGTTACGGTCAACGCTAAGAGATACATTTTTTTCATGGCACTTTTTCCTCTCTTTTTTATGGTTCCCGGAATCAATTTTCCGGGCGGGTCATTTTTTTTAAAGGCCATAGTATCTTTCGGTTTCCAAATTTGTCGTTTTCATCTCTCCAAATCCCTCTCCATTCTTTCAAGTGCACCCAGGTATGGATGGCGCCAGTGAGGTGCCCAACGGGAATATTTGAACCCATATCCGCGACTATTTCACCTCTATGAGATCAATTTTTGTGCCAGGTTTCGAACCACACCGTCACGGACCCCATCATCATGATTTTAAGGAATAATTAGACAAAAAGCGTGGGCAGGGCTGTCATTAACAATCGCGTAGAAAGGGTCATATTTAACCGATGGTCATATATGACCCTATTTCGGTCTCCTATGTGTTCAAGCGCAAATAGGAAGTAAAGCAAGCTACCCAGCGATCGAAGCGAAACAGGTGGGCATCGCGATTTGTCCGGCCGAGGAAACAGTTTACGAAGCGTAGTTCGCCGGAAGGCCGTTGTTGACCGACCAGAAAGGATGATTCGAAGTGAGCTTCATGCGGCTTGATCTCCTCCTGCCCGGGTCACTTGCCGACGGACGGCTTTTCGTGCAAAGCGCTCCCTGCCAAACGATCCAAATCCGCGTCCGTTACCGTGGGAAGAAAACGCTTTCGGAAAAGTTCGTCATGCACAATATCCGCAATGGCAACCAGAGGGGACGCCACCAAAACGCCCAGCACACCAAAGGCCGCATCCGGGAGACCGCGGGATTGATTGCAAGCGAAATCAGCACAATGAGCAAAAACGACAACAGAATGGGAGAGCGCAGCGCGAACGATTGGATGAAAGCGAACAACAGCGCTCCCAGGATCACATAGAAAGAAATCGAGCGCGTCATCATCACTTGCTTGGAGTTGTCTGGCATGGCGTTTTCTCCCGTTTCTATCGACCGGGCGGAACAAGCATAACGAAACCGGCGGTTAGGCCAAGGTTCGCACAAACTTTTCCCGGTCCCATTGGCGTGTCTTTTTCGCGGGCATCTCACTCCGACGCGATGGTCCCCCTTCACTCAGCCTTCGAAACCTCGTGCGCAATGCGTACAATTTCTTGAGCGATGTCCTCCGGTGAAAGAATAAAATCGATACACCCGCTTGCTATTGCGCTCTCAGGCATATCCGGCTGCGCGGCTGTGTCGAGCTTCTGCGCGATGGTAATGCCCCCCACTTCTTTTATGCCGCACAGCGCTGCTGCCCCATCACCATCATAGCCGGAGACAATGACGGCAATAAGTTTGCCGTCCCAGTACTCCGTCAGGGAACGCAGAAAAACCGTAATCACGTCGGGCCATCCCCTGGGCTTGGATATCGGCTTGAGACGGAACTCTCCATCAAGAACATGCAAATCGCGCTGGGCCGGGATGATGAACACGTGGTTGGGCTCGATGAGCAATCTTTCCGTGATCAGTTCAACCGGCATCTCAGTGAAGTGCGGGAGAATCTCGTGGAGCAGGGTGTCTACGGTTCTCAGGTGATTGACAATGACGATGGCAACCCCCATATCGACCGGCAGATGCTGTAGTAACCGGGTATAGGTGTCAAGGCCACCGGCTGAACCGCCCACGCAAACAATAGGAAAGTCTTTGGCGACACTCTTTGCTTTCATTGGCTACCACTCCGGTTCGGATTTTTCGCGGACATAAATTCATTGCGCCTTTTACTTTTGCTGCCCCTGATTCGATCACCCGCGAACCGCCAATACATAAAAATCCACATTGGGCTTGTATCCAACGCCAATTGCGCCATCAAGCGTATAAAGAACCCATGCATATCGCGGCTCATATAAACTTGTGGTCGATGACCAATACCCGTCCTGGACTTTGTTTGGTAAAAACCCGTCCGCAAACGCCGGGCTATGCTTTCTATCATCGACCAGACTTTCAAGCTCGCGTATGTTCGGCAGCCGCCATGGGCCGTAACCTGCTTCGTGCGTTTCATTGAGTTTTTCAACGGCGCGGATGGCCTCTTTCCAGGTTAGCGCACCAGCGTTCAATTTATTGCCGGCATACCAGTATCTGCGCGTAACGCGGTCATAAAATGAATCTGCATTGGCAACAAATCTGTTTTCCATGAAAGGATGATCGGCGAATGGGCCGGAAACCGGCCATACCATATAGGAGCCATGCTTCATGCCACGGTACACTTTTCCGCCACCCAAGTGGACATACCATGCCTGATTCAATAGCCTGGCGGATTCTGTCCGTGTCCAATAATACCCTTGGAAAACATTGCCAAACGGGTGGCCCTTGGGTAAAGACGGATTTACAGATTGATGACTCACCAAAGAAAACAGCTCTTTTCTTGCAGGCAGCCGCCACGCATTTACTCCGGACAATCGAGAAGTGTTGATCTCCTGAATAAATTCGAAAGCTTCCTTCCAGGTTAATGGAAACTCAGGCAGGTTGGCATTGATCTGCCAAAACAATCCTGTCTTTTTATCCTGAACAATATCATCCGTTACACGAAAACGGTTCAATCCTTCAATTCGACGGGCTTGGTTAACCGCACCATCCTGCCCCGTATTCAGGCAGCTCGTCGCCTTGCCCGATTCGTCAAAACATCCTGTCTGATCCGTTTCCAATGATAATTGCCCTCATAAAAAATCGCGGCGACCGGACGATTTTTCCGATCTGCTCATAACGATCCTCCATATCAAGCTTCGATCTTTTACTTCAATCGTTTGCAATCGGACGGCGATCTTCGCGCTCATGCTTTTATGGAACCTTTTTAAAATCGATATACCCTTTCTCTACATCCGTGTGAATGAGTTGTACCTTGAGCCGGTGGCCCACATCGACATCTTCAAACCCGTAGAGCAGCCTGCCTTCGAGCGGTGGCTGAAAAATCCGGACCCATGTCCCTTTGTCGGCTGCACCTGTACAGATGGCATCGAACCGGTCTCCGATCCTTGAAGAGAGCAACATGGCCGCAACCGATTTGGTAACGAGCCGCTCCACCTTGTTGGCGTCATTTTCCTTCCGGGTGCAGTGAAGGGCCAGTTCCGTCAATTCCTCCCGGCTGTAGGCCAAGGGTGCTCCCGCTAAAGCGGCCTTCAAGATGCGCTGAGTGATCAGATCCGGGAACCGCCGGTTGGGAGCCGTTGAGTGGGTGTAATCTTTAACAGCTAGACCGAAGTGGCCGGGAGATGCCTCGTCCGGAGTTTCGACGACATACTCGCCCGAACCGAGCAGCTTAATGACGGTCAGCGACAGATCGGCAAAGCGGAGCGGGTCGGCGGCTTTCTGTTCAGCCAGAAACCTTTCGAGCGACTTCGAATCCGGCTGCGCCGGAAGATTGAACTTGCGCTGGGCCGCGATCTCGACGATCCGGTCCCAGCGCTTGGGGGAACGGACCATGCGCCTCAGGGAAGCGACTTTCTTTGCTTGCAAAAACCGCGCGGTTACACCATTGGCCGCTATCATGAAGTCCTCGATGATCTCCTTGGCTCGGTTGGGCTCATCGGCCCGCAGGTCCGAAATCTCTTCTCCGGCAAACATCGGGCGGGCTTCTATGGTCTGCAGATCCAGAGCCCCGTGCTCGTAGCGCCGCACTTTTAACTGTTGCGCCACCCGGTCCTGGAGTCGGAGATTCTCGGCCAGACCCGTAACCGCCCCCACGGCTTCCGGCAGGGGACCCTTGTTTTCCAACCAGGCCGCCACGGCGTTATAGGCGAGCTTGGCCTGGTTACGCACCCGGGCGCGATAGATCGTCGAGCCTTGCATCACACCCCCGTCGCCGATCTCCATTTCAATAATTAAAGCTGAGCGATCTTCATGATAGTTGAGCGAAGTCAGATCCGTGGAGAGTTTCTCCGGCAGCATGGGAAAGACCCGGCCGGCGGTGTAAACCGAGGTCGTGTTATGCCGGGCGTGCGCATCGATGGCCGAGTTTTTCTCTACGAGCGCAGCCACGTCGGCGACGGCCACCAATACTTTTACCTGTTTA
>JBAQGR010000448.1:0-15445 GCA_049287895.1 Desulfatitalea sp. | reverse complement strand
CCGCCACTTCACCCGCTTCACCCTCGGCCACCACTTCTTCGGCCTCGCGGCGTGTGGCCGAAACGGTCAGCACAGTGAAATTGGTCTCATGGGGAATCTCCACATTGCCGGTGGTCGGGATCTCTTCCACATGCACCGAATCTCCGATATCCATGTTGGTCACATCCAGGGTGATGTTGGCCGGGATCTCGTTGGGCAAACAAAAGACTTCCAGCTCGCGGCGGATAATTTGCAGCACCCCGCCGTTCTCGATGCCCACGGGTTTGCCGGTAACGACCACAGGAATGCGCACCCGGATTTTGCGATCCATGGAGACTTCATACAAATCCACATGCAGTACGGCATTGGAGAGCGGATGCTTTTGCATCTCCTTGATCATGACCGGTTTGGAGCCGGTGTCGGCGTCCACGCAGAGATCGAAAACGGACCGCCCCAAACCGCCTTTCTTGATGATGACAGCCAGGTCATTGGCTTGCAGGGTCAGCATGCTGGGCGCGGTGTTCGGTCCATATAAAACCGCGGGCACCTGACCCTGACGGCGTAAAGCCCGGGCAGGGCTGTTCCCTTTGGTTTTACGGGTTTCAGCTTTAAGCGCGATGGTTTCCAAAGAAACTTCCTCCTTCAACTACAAAAAATGGGGTTATACGAACAAAGAGGTTACCGAATCTCCCCGATTACTTCGAATAATGGCCTCGCCTACGAGTTCGGCAATGGACAGCACCTTGATCTTGCCGCAGGCGGCGGCTTCCGCGGTTTGCGGAATGGTGTCGGTAACCACAAGGCTTTTCAGTTGCGATTGTTGGATGCGGCCGATGGCCGGTCCGGACAAAACCGGATGCGCGCAACAGGCGTGCACCTCGTTTGCACCGTTTTGCAAGAGTACCCCCACGGCCTCGGTCAGGGTACCGGCGGTGTCCACCATGTCATCCAGGATGATGGCGGTTTTGTCTTTTACATTGCCGATGACCGCCATGGCTTTGGCCTCGTTGGGCGCCGCGCGGCGCTTGTCCACGATAGCCAGGCTGGCGTCCAACCGCTTGGCGAACGCCCGGGCGCGCTCCACGCCGCCGGCATCGGGGGAAACGACCACGATGTCACCGGTAAAATGCTTCCGGATATGTTTGAGTATCACCGGAGCGGCAAAGAGGTTATCCACCGGGATGTTGAAAAAACCCTGTATCTGACCGGCGTGCAAATCCAGAGTGATGATGCGGTTGGCGCCGGCGGTGGTGATCAGGTCGGCCACCAGCTTGGCGCTGATCGGTACGCGCGGCGCCACCTTCTTGTCCTGCCGGGCATATCCGTAGTAGGGAATGACGGCCGTGATGCGGCTGGCAGAGGCGCGTTTCATGGCATCGATCATCAGCAGCAGTTCCATCAGGTGGTGGCTTACCGGGTTGCAGGTCGACTGGATGATGAAGACATCCTTGGTGCGCACGTTATCTTCAATTTCGATCTGGATCTCGCCGTCGCTGAAGGTGGTCACCTTGGCCCCACCCGGGGGCATCTTCAGAAACTCGCAAATCTTCTTTGACAGACCAATGTTGGAGTTACCTGAGAAGATCCAGAAATCGTTGAGTGTTCTGCTTGCCACAGCGAGAATGCCCCCCATGCCGACGATGGCGCCGCTTGCATCGCGAACGCGAGCGTAGCCGGCTAAAGTTTGGCTGGGGCGGGAGGATTCGAACCTCCGGATGCAGGAACCAAAATCCTGTGTCTTAGCCGCTTGACGACGCCCCAGCAAAAAATGTCAAAATATCAGCTTGATGGACCAACTACCGCTCTTTAAGCAAGTAATCCGGCCACAAATGTCCGACGTCCCGGCGTTGGATCCAGATCCACGGCGGCCTTGGCCCTCCGGGCACCGGCCTCATCGGCGAAGAGCCCGTACACCACGGAACCGCTGCCGGTCATGAGCGATCCGATAGCACCTTGATTTGAAAGCTCATCCTTAATTTTCTCAATGACCGGAAGGTGGTCACCCACTCCTGCTTCCAAATCGTTGTGCAAGTGGTGGGTCACACTGAAATTTCCTTTTTTAAAGCGAAAATACCTAATTTTTTTTTTCGATTTTGTCAATGCTAAATTAAGGCTCTGGTAGACCTGGACGGTAGAAAGGGCGAAACCGGGGTAGACCAGAACGGCCCACAAAGGAGGCAACCCCTCATAAGGGGTCAGGCGTTCCCCGATGCCCTGGGCTATGGCCGGTCGCTGGTCGATGAAAAAAGGCACATCGGCTCCCAACCGCAGCGCAAGGGCGTGCAAGTGGTGTCGATCCAATGGACGGCCATAATGGCGATTCAGCCCATTGAGCACCGCTGCGGCATCGCTGCTGCCGCCGCCCAGTCCGGCCCCGACAGGAATGCATTTGCTTAATTGGATGGCCACCCTCTGGACGGTCCGATCGGTCTCGCCGGCCAGGGTGTCGTTGAACAGCACGGCCGCCTTGAGGGCCAAGTTGGAACTGTCGGCAGGGACCCACGGCGGGTCACAGACGATTTCGTCCGCGCTCCCGCCCAGGGTCAGCAGCAGCCGGTCATAGAGCGCCACGCAACAGATCAGCGAATAGAGCTCGTGGTACCCGTCGGGCCTGCGACCCAGGACATGCAGGCAAAGGTTGATCTTGGCCGGCGCCAGCAGTTCGATGGTTTGGCCGTCCAAACCTACCCCTTCTCCTTGACGTAAAGCATGCGCAACTCGTAGAGAATGCTTTTGAGAATATTCTCCTCGTCACTGGTCAGATTGCCGCGGGTTTTTTCTTCGAGCATGGCCAAAAGATCGACGGTCTGTTTGGCCAGCGGCAGGTTCTTGGTCTTCTGACCCGAGGCCGGATCCTCGATGAGGCCGAGCTGCAACAGCGCGGAAGAGTTGATCGATAACACAAAGGTTGAAAAATCGATCTTGGGCAAGGTGTAGCTCTTTGGCCGGTCGGATTTTGTACCGGCCGCCCCGGCGCCTTCGCTCGCGGTCGTCCGGGTGCCTGCTTTGCTCTCTTCGGTCATGCGCTTCTCCTCTCCACTGCAATTCAATCCACCAACCCGTGGCGCACGGTCGCCATCGTTGGATGGCGGCCGCGGGTTTTAAAACTCCAACGGAATCACGCTCTTTACAGTGCGCAGACCACGCAACTCTTCAACCACCGCGGCAGGGATGGGCGTGTCAGTGCACAGAAAGATAATATTGCGCTCGCCGCCCTCTTCCTGCCCCACCTGCATCCGGGCGATATTGACACTGTGCTTGCCCAGGGTGGTACCGATCTCGCCGATGGAGCCCGGAATGTCCAGGTTGTGGATCAGTGCCATATGCCCCAGGGGGATCATCTCCAGGCGGAAGGTGTTGATGCGCACGACACGGGTATCCTGCTTGCCGAAGATCGTTCCCGCCACTACATTCTCACCTTCAGTGGTCACCACTTTAGCCGCGATCAGATAGGTGTACTCCGCATGGCTGCCGATGGTGGTCTCGGTCACCTTGATGCCGCGCTGGGTGGTCAGCACATGGGCGTTGACGAAATTGACCACCTCTTTGACCATGGGGGTGAGCATGCCCTTGAGCAGGGCCGTGGTCACCGGCGACAAGTCGATGCCCTTGAAATCGCCGTAATACTCCACCACCACCTCTTTGGGTGCCCCTTTGAGCAGTTGGGCTTGCAGCAGCCCCAACTGCTCGGCCAATTTGATATAAGGACCGACCTTTTCCAGCACCTCGCCGGTGACCGACGGGACGTTGATGGCATTGACGATGGTCCCGCTGGTCAGGTAATCGATGATCTGCTGAGCCGCCATGATGGCCACATTGCTCTGAGCCTCTTTGGTGGATGCGCCCAGATGGGGCGTGGCGATCACCTGGTCCAGGCCTAGCAGCGGATTTTTGCCCGGCGGTTCGGTTTCGAATACATCCAGGGCCGCACCGGCCACCTTGCCCGCCTTGATGGCTTCGTACAGGTCCGCCTCATTGATGATGCCGCCCCGGGCGCAGTTGATCAGCATGACGCCGCTTTTCATCACCTCGAACGCCTCTTTGGTGATCAGGTTGGCCGTGTTCTTCATCTTGGGAACGTGCACCGTGATGTAATCGGACTGTTTGTATAGCTCTTGCAGGCTGACGGCTTCAAAGCCGTCGTTTCGAATTTTTTCGGGCGGCACGAACGGATCATAAATAATGACCCGCATGCGCAGCCCGCGGCCCCGGTCGGCCACGATCGAACCGATCTTGCCGTAGCCGACCACGCCCAAGGTTTTTTGATACAGCTCGCGGCCTTCCAGCTTCTTTTTCTCCCAGCGGCCGTCCTTGAGCGATGCGGTGCCTTCCGGAATTCTGCGGGTCAGGGCCAGCATCATGGCAATGGCGTGCTCGGCCGTGGTGATCACATTGCCGGTGGGGGTATTCATCACCACCACCCCGCGTTTGGTGGCGGCCGGGATATCCACATTGTCCAGCCCGATGCCCGCGCGGGCCACCACTTTGAGCCGGATCGCCGCCGCCAGAATCTCTTCGGTCACTTTGGTATTGCTGCGAATCGCCAAGGCGTCATAGTCGCCGATGATGGCCTTGAGCTCCTCCGGCTTGAGACCGGTCTTGACGTCCACCTCGATGCCCGGCGCTTCCTTGAACATCTGGATGCCCACTTCTCCCAAATTGTCGCTCACGAGTACTTTCATTTTTCATTCCCCTCGTCCATCGATCGGATTTGCCTAAACCATAAATAATTGCAGTCGACACGCTATCGTTGGCAGCCGATTTCCCGACCCGCCGTCGCTGTTCGTTAGAAAAGGTTTGTTATATTAGTTAAAAAAAACACATTCAAGCTAAAAGTAGCGTCAACGGCGATTCGGCGCCGTTCAACCACCTTGCCAAACCCCGGTGACTCTGTTATGGCCCGAAGATTCATCCCGGACCGACGCTAACAAGGTGGGCCTCATGCTGATTACTGAAATTCTGGCGCGCAATGCGCGCATGTACGCCGATGAAATCGCCCTGATCGAACGCGATCCGGCCCGCAACCACCGCGCTACCCTCACCTGGCAAGCCTTCGACCATCAGGCCAATCAACTGGCCAACGCCCTTTTGGCCGGCGGCCTGCGCCCCAAAGAGCGCGTGGTCCACCTGATGACCAACTGCATCGAATGGCTGCCAATCTACTTCGGTATTCTGAGAAGCGGGGCCATGGCCGTGCCCCTGAACTTCCGCTTCACGGCCGAAACCATCCAGAGCTGCGCGGAGCTGGCCGAGGCCCGGGCGATCGTTTTCGGTCCCGAATTCATCGAACGCATCGCCGCCATCAAGCCGGCGCTGGACCGCACCGTGGGTCTCTATCTTTTCGTCGGGCCGGACGCACTGCGCCCCGCCTACGCCTGGGCCTATCCCGAGTTTATCAAAGATCGACCCGATGGCCCGCCGGAGGTGGAGATCGACATCACCGACGACGCGGCGCTCTATTTCACCTCGGGTACCACCGGCACTCCCAAAGGGGCTCTGCTGACCCATCGCAACCTGGAAGCGGCCTGCATCGTGGAGAATCATCACCACCGCCAGGCCCATGACGACAACTTCCTGTGCATTCCACCCCTGTACCACACCGGCGCCAAAATGCACTGGTTTGGTAATTTCATCGTGGGTGCCAGGGCGGTCATCCTCAAGGGCATCGAGCCGCGCTGGATTCTGGAAGCGGTCTCTGAAGAGCGGGTCACGGTGGTGTGGCTGCTTGTACCGTGGGCCATGGATATTCTCTTTGCCATCGAGAGCGGCGATCTTCGCCTGCGGGACTATACGCTGGACCAGTGGCGCCTGATGCACATCGGCGCCCAACCGGTTCCCTCCAGCCTGATCAAAGAGTGGCGCAAAATCTTTCCACACCACCAATACGACACCAATTACGGTCTCACCGAATCCACCGGCCCGGGGTGCGTCCATCTGGGGCTGGAAAACATGCACAAAGTGGGCGCCATCGGCGTGCCTGGGTTCGATTGGGAGTTCCGCATCGTGGACGATCAGCTCCAAAAGGTACCGGCCGGCGCACCCGGCGAACTGATCGTCAAGGGGCCGGGTGTCATGAAAGCATACTACCGCAACCCCGAAGCCACATCCCAAACCCTCAAGGAGGGCTGGCTGCTTACCGGTGACATCGCCCGCCAGGACGAAGAGGGCTTCATCTGGTTGGTGGACCGCAAGAAAGATGTGATCATCACGGGCGGCGAAAATGTTTACCCCGTGGAGATCGAAGAGTTTCTCCAAAACCATCCTAAAATCCAGGACGTGGCTGTCATTGGACTGCCCAGCCCGCGCCTGGGCGAGATCGCCTCGGCCATCATCAAAGTCAAACCGGGCCAGACCTTGACCAAAGAGGAGATCCGCGACTTGTGCGAAGCGTTACCGCGCTATAAGCGGCCGCGCAAGATCTTCTTCGACGATGTGCCCCGCAACCCCACCGGCAAAATCGAAAAGCCCAAATTAAGAGAAAAGTTTGGCGGCGCCAAGGAGAGCTTTCAGATTTAAGGTTCTTCTTGCCATAGAAAACCCGCCGCTGCTAATATCCGCGACGGGTTTGCTTTGCTTCTATCGATGATTTTGGTGGCGCTACTTCTTGTCGCCTTTGACTTCCTCGAAGTCGGCATCCACCACATCGTCGTCGTTGCCGGCTTTGCTCGCATCGCCGGATCCGCCGCCGTCGCCGCCGGCCGCTTGTTCTTTCTGGGCCGTCTGCTGATAGATCGCCTCGGCCAGTTTGTGGGCGGTCTGGGTCAAGGCTTCGCTCAGACGCTTGATTTCGGCCACATCTTCGCCTTCGATCGCCTTGCGCAGCGCTGTCGAGGCCTCTTCCACTTTGGCGCGGGTGGCGGCATCGACCTTTTCCCCCAGATCCTTGAGGGATTTTTCCGTGGAGTAGATCAGGCTGTCGGCGTGGTTGCGCGCTTCGATCAGCTCCTTCTTCTTGCGGTCCTCTTCGGCGTGCAGCTCGGCATCCTTGACCGCCTGCTCGATATCCGCCTTGCTCATGCCGCTGGAGGCGGTGATGCGGATGGATTGCTCTTTGCTCGTGGCCATATCCTTGGCCGAGACATTGACGATGCCGTTGGCATCGATGTCGAAAGTCACTTCGATCTGGGGCACGCCGCGCGGTGCCGGCGGGATGCCCACCAACTCGAAGCGCCCCAGGGTCTTGTTGTTGGCCGCCATTTCGCGCTCGCCCTGGAGCACGTGGATCGAGACCGCCGGTTGGCTGTCGGCGGCCGTGGAGAAGGTCTGGCTTTTGCGCGTAGGAATGGTAGTGTTCTTCTCGATCAAGCGGGTCAAGACGCCCCCCAGGGTCTCGATTCCCAGGGAGAGCGGGGTCACGTCGAGCAGCAGCACGTCTTTGACATCGCCTTTGAGCACGCCGCCCTGGATAGCCGCGCCCAGAGCCACGACCTCGTCGGGATTGACGCTGCGGTTGGGCTCCTTGCCGAACAGTTTGCGGACGCGATCCTGCACCGCCGGCATTCGGGTCATGCCGCCCACCAGAATGACTTCATTGATTTCGGATGTCTTCATGCCGGCATCCTTCATGGCCGTACGACACGGACCTTCCAGCTTGTCGAGCAGATCGGCCACCAACGATTCCAGTTTGGCGCGACCGAGCTTCATGTTCAGGTGCTTGGGCCCGCTGGCGTCGGCGGTGATAAAGGGCAGGTTGACGTCGGTTTCCATGGAGGTGGAGAGCTCCATCTTGGCCTTTTCGGCCGCTTCCTTGAGGCGCTGCAAGGCCATTTTATCGTTGCGCAGGTCGATGCCCTGCTCCTTTTTGAACTCGGCGGCCAGGTACTCGATCACCCGCAGGTCGAAATCTTCTCCGCCCAGGTGGGTGTCGCCGTTGGTGGATTTGACTTCAAACACCCCTTCGCCGATCTCCAGCACCGAGACATCGAAAGTGCCGCCGCCCAGGTCGAAGACGGCGATCTTCTCTTCCCGGCGCTTGTCCAGTCCGTAGGCCAGCGAGGCCGCGGTGGGCTCGTTGATGATGCGCAGCACGTTCAGGCCCGCGATCTTGCCGGCATCCTTGGTGGCCTGACGCTGACTGTCGTTGAAGTAGGCCGGCACGGTAATGACCGCGTCGTTGACTTGTTCTCCCAGGTAATCTTCGGCGTACTTCTTGATGTACGAAAGAATGAAGGAGGAGATCTCGGCCGGGCTGTACAATTTTCCGCGCAGATCGATGCGCACGTCCCCGTTCTCGGCGCGCTTGATCTTAAACGGCAAAATCTTCATGTCGCTCTGCACTTCCGCGGTCTCGAATTTTCGGCCGATCAGACGTTTGACGCCGAAAACCGTATTCTCCGGATTGGTGATGGCCTGGCGCTTGGCAATCTGGCCCACCAGCCGTTCGCCACTTTCGGAAATAGCCACTATGGAAGGGGTGGTGCGCCCACCGTCCGGGTTGGTGATCACTTTACAGTCGCTACCCTCCATGATGGCGACGCACGAGTTGGTCGTGCCCAAATCAATTCCAATTATCTTACCCATTTGCTCTCCTCCTTAAGTATTCATCCATCGACAATCAAACCCTGTATGGGGATTCAGTCGTTATTCTTCACCGAAGCATCTCCAGCCTTGGAAACGGCGACCAACGCCGGTCTAAGCAGCCGTTCGTGGATCAGATAGCCTTTCTGCAACTCCTTGACCACGGTGTTGGGCGGCTGGTCGTCGGCCTCCATCTGCAGCATTGCCTGGTGGTAAGTGGGGTCGAACGGCTGGCCCACGGCCTCGATGGAGGTCACATGGTGCCGTTCCAAGATCTTGAGGGTCTCATTGAGGGTCAACTCCACCCCCTGAACCAGCGCCTCGTCGGCGCCGCCGGCCTGCGTCGCGGAAGCAATGGCGCGTTCCAGGTTGTCCACTATCACCAAAAGCTCCTTGGCCATTCGTTCGTTGGCGTATTTGACCAGATCCTGCATCTCGCGGGCGGCCCGTTTCTTGTAGTTCTCGAACTCGGCCGAAACACGCAAGAGGCGGTCGTAATTTTCCTCGGCCTGTTTTTGGGCCGCCGCCAGTTGGGTAGCCAACTCTTCCCCCGGGGGCTGATCGGTGTCTCCGGCGGGCGATGCGGATGGGGCGCCTTCGGTCTCTTCGTCACCACCACCGTTTTCATTCGGCGCCAGCTCGGCTTCGTCCTGAATCTCGATATGCTTGCTCATGCCCCCAACCTTCCTCCTTCTTGATGCCCGATCTCCGGTCGAAATTGAACGCTGCCGTAAAAATCTGCTATCGGTATGGTTCCAGGCGCTTTTCACGACGCCCCCCGATGGCTCTTTTACAGTTTCATCAAAGTCATATTCCATTGAAAATGTTTACAATTCAGGTCCATCTGAAAAGTGGTCAGAAAATAAGACGACTTGTTGGGATGTCAAGGCAATCCGAGGGGCTGAAAACGGCTTTGCTCGGCCCATTGCGGGCACCGGCGCGAACGCCTGGAAGAGTACAAATCGCCGTTCGGCAGTAAAGTCAGAAAATTTGGTTGTGCACCCTTCTTCGAATCGGCCTATTCATTTTCGACTGCATGTGACCGGGATCGATCCGCGACACAAACCGCATCGCTTATCGCTGCTTCCTTCCGGACCTGACGAGGTTCGTGACCGTCTGTTGCGCGGCGGCCGGTCGGCAGTCAAATCTGTTTTCGGCGTGACCCTATGAAGGGAATTCGGCCCCGCATAAAGCGGATTTCGGGAATAGGGCACCGCTAGCTCCCCACCTAGCACAACCAAGCCGCGGATTATAAAGAGGGCGGAGTCGTTTTTCAAGAACAAATACCACCATTGGTAATTCTTTCAGCGAAACCGATAAGGCAGCGCGCTATATTGACTTTCAGCAACGGCTACCTTAGAACCCCGACCATGGCAATCCACAGACATAATCGCCCTACCACCGCCTCGCCGACCGACCCGCTGGTGGCGCAGGCCGAGCAAACCATCCAGCGTCACCAGATGCTTACCCCGGGCGACAAGGTGCTGGTCGGCGTGTCGGGCGGGCCGGACTCGATGGCGCTGGTGCATGTGCTGCATGCGTTGGCTTCTCGCCTGGACATCCGCTTGGGGATGGCCCATCTGGATCACGGCCTGCGTCCTGCAACAGCCGAGCAAGAGGCGGCGCTGGTCCTGGCACTCGCCCGCCGTTTAGGTCTTGACTGCCAAACGGGCAAAATCGAGGCCCTGGCACGGCGCGGCTCCCTGGAAGAGCAGTTGCGCCTGCACCGTTACGCTTTTTTTCAGGAGACGGCCGCCATGCATGGCTGCAATAAAATCGCCTTGGGCCATCACGCCGACGACAATGCCGAGGCGGTGCTCATGCACCTGCTGCGCGGCAGCGGCATTCGCGGGTTGGCCGGCATACCACCGGTGCGCGGCCAGGGCATCATTCGGCCGTTGATCGCCGCGCGGCGTGCAGATATCCTGGCCTACCTGGAACGCCACGACATTGCCGCCGCCCAGGACGCCACCAATGCCGATCTTCGCTTCGAACGCAACCAGATTCGGCATCAGCTTCTGCCGTTGCTGGAGCAACGCTTCAACCCCAACCTGGTCCAAGCCCTGAACCGCACCGCCATGCTCTGTTGGGAAGAAGAGCACTGGCTCGTGGCGCATCTGACTCCTTATGCGGCCCAGGCGACGGTGTCAGAAAACGCCGACGGCCTGGAATTGAGCGTTGAAACGCTCTCCGCCTGGCCGCGACCCGTGCAGCGCCACGTTTTGCGCATGGCGCTGCGCCAGTGGCAGGGCCATCTGCGCCGGCTGGGCGCGGAGCACATCGAGGCGCTCATCGGGTTACTGGCAGCGGGCAAATCGGGCCGACGCCTCCACTTGCCAATCAAGGTAATTGCCGAGCGCGACCTCCAGGTGTTGCGTTTCCGCAGGGTGGCGCAACCACGCCACTCTCAAGCGATCGATCCGCCGGCCCAGTATCATTATGCCCTGCCCTGGCCCCTCGAGCTGCCGCTGGCAATGGAGATTCCGGAAGCCGATTGCCGATTGCATTTTTCAGCGATCCCCGTACCTGCACCGGAGGCATTGCGGGTCCGCGACCCCTGCGAGATTTTTTTGGACCCGGACCAGTTGAGCTTCCCTTTGTCGGTTCGCAACTTTCGGCCGGGGGACCGGTTCCAGCCGTTCGGTCTGCACGGCACCCAGAAGCTCAAAGCGTTGCTCATCAACCGCAAAATCCCAAAAAACCAGCGCGAGCGCTTCCCTTTGCTGCTCAGCGGCGACACCATCGTCTGGGTGGTTGGATTGCGCCGGAGCAGCGCGGCGCCTGTCTCCCCGACGGCCGCCCACGTGCTCCGGGTAGCCACCACGACGCTTAACGGGACATCTCAGAGCGCGGCGGCCGAAACATAATCGGCGTTACCATTTTATAAGCGCTAGGCAAGCGGCTCGAACCGCCGGCTCGCCAGAGCATCGCTGGGCAACTATCGCCCGATAAGGTGCCAAGCGCATCGAATTATAGGCTTTTTCCAATATCCCCCTCGCCCGGCAACCGAGGATAATTCTTGCGAAACGAGCCAATCGGCATTATGGTACACTTCACCGTTGTGGAACGACACGGCGCTACATCTATCAGGAGGTATTTTTTTGAACCCTTTTTATAAAAACCTGGCGTTATGGTGTGTGATCGTCCTGATGATGATCATGCTCTACAAAATGTTCGACGCCCAGAACATTGCCGAATCCCCGATCGGATATTCCGAATTATTGACCATGGTGGATGAAAATCGCATCGAAGAAGCGGTTCTTCAAGGCCAGGAGCTGACCGCCACCGATACCACCGGTCGCAAATACAGAATCTACACCCCCGATGATCCCGATCTGATCAAAACCTTGCGGGCCAAAAATGTGCGTATCAAGGCCAAACCACCCACCGAATCGCCCTGGTACAACATTTTGATCTCCTGGTTCCCCATGCTGGTGCTCATCGGCGTGTGGATCTTCTTCATGCGCCAGATGCAATCGGGCGGCGGCAAGGCGCTCTCGTTCGGCAAGAGCCGCGCGCGGCTCATGTCCGACACCCAGGAGAAGGTCACCTTCGAAGATGTGGCCGGCATCGATGAAGCCAAGGAAGAGTTGAGCGAAATAGTGGAATTTTTGCGCGATCCCAAAAAATTTACGCGCCTGGGTGGCCGCATTCCCAAAGGCGTTTTACTCATGGGCCCCCCGGGAACTGGAAAAACCCTGCTGGCCCGGGCCATTGCCGGTGAAGCCGGCGTTCCCTTTTTCAGCATCAGCGGCTCGGATTTCGTGGAGATGTTCGTAGGTGTGGGCGCCTCCCGCGTGCGCGATCTCTTTCTGCAAGGCAAGAAGCAGGCCCCTTGCATCATCTTCATCGACGAAATCGACGCCGTGGGGCGTCATCGCGGCGCGGGTCTGGGCGGCGGCCATGACGAACGCGAACAGACCCTCAATCAGTTGTTGGTGGAGATGGACGGGTTCGAATCCAACGAAGGGGTCATCTTAATATCGGCCACCAACCGGCCGGATGTCCTCGACCCCGCCCTGCTGCGGCCGGGCCGCTTCGACCGCCAGGTGACAGTCAACCTGCCCGATATCCGCGGCCGCGAGAAGATTCTCAGCGTGCACATGAAAAAAACACCCGTGGGATCGGATGTCAACATCACCAACCTGGCCAAAGGCACCCCTGGTTTTTCCGGTGCCGACCTGGAGAATCTGGTCAACGAAGCAGCCCTGCTGGCCGCCAAGCGGGCCAAGGAAAAACTGGAGATGGTGGATTTCGAAGACGCCAAAGACAAAGTCTACATGGGGCTTGAGCGCAAATCCAAAGTAATCAAGGAAGAAGATCGCAAAACCACGGCCTATCACGAGGCCGGCCACGCTCTGATGGCCCGCTTCCTGCCCAACACCGACACAGTCAACAAAATCACCATCATCCCCCGGGGCCGGGCTGCCGGCATCACCTGGTTCTTGCCCGAAGAGCGCGACTTCAGATACAAGGATCAGCTGGAAAGCGAGCTGTCGGTGGCCTTCGGCGGCCGGGTGGCCGAAGAGCTGGTGTTCAAGCGTATCAGCACCGGCGCTTCCAACGATATCAAGCAAGCCACCGACCTGGCCCAGCAGATGATCCGCAAATGGGGCATGAGCGAAGAGTTGGGGCCGCTCTCCTATGCCCAGGGCGAAGAGCATGTCTTCTTAGGACGTGAAATCTCCCAGCATCGCGACTACTCCGAAGCCACGGCCCAGAAGATCGATACCGAAGTGGTGCGGCTGATCAAGACCGCTTATGATAAATCCAAAGCAGTCTTGCAGGAACACATGCAAACCCTGCACGCGCTTGCCAATCTGCTCCTGGAAAAAGAGACGGTGCTGGGCAAGGAGCTCGATGAGCTGATTCTCAAGGTGGAGCCGGGTTTCGTTCTACCCAAGCGACCGGATGACACCTACAAAAGCGAATCCGAACCAGCGCGGGCCACCGCTGAGAAAAGCGCGGACGTCGCGTAGGCGGACCTTTGAATGCATACCTATACCTTGCGCTGGAAAAACTTTGAACTGCGACTCGGCCAACGCACGGCGATCATGGGAATCGTCAACGTTACGCCCGATTCCTTCTCCGACGGCGGCCGGTTTTATGGCGCGGACGCAGCGGTGGCCCAGGCCGAGCGCCTTGCCCGCGACGGTGCCGACCTGATCGACATCGGTGGTGAATCGACCCGCCCCTTTGCCCGGGAAGTATCCGCGGAAGAAGAGATCGCCCGCGTGGTGCCGATCATTCAACGGCTGGCCGAACGCATTTCGGTTCCCATCTCCATCGATACCACCAAAGCCGACGTCGCGGAAGCGGCCCTGGCCGCCGGCGCCAGCATGATCAACGACATCAGCGCCTTGGGCATGGATGCGCGCTTGGCCGCGGTGGCGGCTCGCCATCAGGTTCCGGTGGTCCTCATGCACATGAAGGGTTCGCCCCGCACCATGCAGGTCGATCCGGTGTACGACGACTTGATCGGCGAAGTACATGGCTATTTGCAAGCCGCCATGGCCCGTGCCATAGCGGCCGGCATCGCCGCGGACCACATCATCATCGATCCAGGCATCGGCTTTGGCAAGACCCTGACCCACAACTTGCAGCTCATCCAGAAACTGGCGCTGTTCGCCGACCTGGGCGCACCCATCCTGATCGGCCCGTCGCGCAAGGCGTTCATCCGCAAGATTCTATCGGATGCGCTGCAAACGGAGATTGCGGCGGATCGGCCGGAAGTGGAAACCGGCACCCAGGCCACCCTGGCCATGGCCATCGTCAACGGCGCCCACATCGTGCGCGTTCACGATGTCGCCAATACCAGGGCGATGGTGAGGGTACTGGATGCCATTAGAACAGTGGAAAGATGAAAGTCGAAAGTTAAGGAAAATTCTTTATGCTACTCGTCATTGATGTGGGCAATACCAACATCGTCCTGGGCGTCTACGATGGTGACACACTCACCGCCCATTGGCGCATCCGCACCGAGCGCAATACTACCGAAGATGAGTTCAACGTCCTGGCCTCCGGACTTTTCGCCCGCGGTGGACTTGAGTTCCGGCAAATCAAGAAGACCATTATCTCCAGCGTGGTGCCGCCCATGGTGAACATCCTGGACACCTTCTGCCGCAAATACCTGGGGCAGGCACCCCACTGGATCGACGCCAAATCCTACCCCGGCATGCCGATCTTATACAGCAACCCCAATGAAGTGGGCGCCGACCGCATCGTCAACGCGGTGGCGGCTTTTAACCGCTACAAGACCGATTTGATCGTCATCGACTTCGGCACCGCCACCACCTTTGACGTCATCACCAATAAGGGTGAATACCTGGGCGGCGCTATCACTCCGGGCATCGGCATCTCTGCCGAAGCCCTCTTCGCCCGGGCCTCCAAGCTGCCCCGCGTGGAGATCTTCAAAAAACCGACGCAGGTCGTAGGCCGGGATACCATCGGCAGCATGCAATCAGGCATTATCTTTGGATATGCCAGCCTGGTGGACGGCATGGTACTGCGTATCCGCGCCGAGCGCAAAACCCAATCCAAAGTCATTGCCACCGGCGGCCTGGCCCCCCTGATCCAACATGTGGCCACCACCATCGAGTCGGTGGAACCCAACCTGACCCTGGAAGGCTTGAAAATTATCTCGGATAGTTTGCAGGCAGCTACCTGAAGGGTCAGCCGTGTTACCTGCAGCCGGACCGCTCTCTATAGATTGGGTTGGGCGATACACCTCGGGGTCCAGTGGCACGTGGCTGCACCACCCGTCGGGAAGCTTCCATTCCTGAGGCCCGAGGTCAGGACAGGAGGTCCACGGAAGCACCGCGGGCCTTTTCTTCTTGAACAGAAGCATCATCGGGCCCGCTCCATTGACCGGCCCGACTCCTTCGGGAGAGTCGGCAGCCACCAGGTCAACCCCATGAAAGCCTGCCTTGAGCTGTTCCCGCTGCCCCTC
>JBAQGR010000447.1:0-9299 GCA_049287895.1 Desulfatitalea sp. | reverse complement strand
TCATTCTGGCCACCGGCACTTTTCTCAGCGGTCTGGTGCATATCGGGTTTAAGTCGATCCAGGCCGGCCGCGCCGGCGAGTTCGCCGCCTATGGGTTGGCCGCCAGCCTGGCCGAGATCGGCTTTTCCCTTGGGCGCATGAAGACCGGCACGCCACCCCGGCTGCATCGCGCCACCATCGATTTTTCCATGTTCAGGGCCCAGGAGGCCGACGCCCAGCCGCGGCCCTTTTCCTTTTTCAGCCGGGAGATCACTTTGCCGCAGTTGCCCAGCTATATGGGCCGCACCAACCCACGGGTCCACCAGGTGGTGCGCGATCATCTGCATCTTTCTGCCTTATACGGGGGTGTGATCAAGGGGGTATCGGCGCGCTACTGCCCCTCGTTCGAGGACAAGGTGGTGCGTTTCAGCGATAAGGAGAGCCACCAGGTCATTCTGGAGCCCGAGGGCCTCGACACTGAGGAGGTGTATGCCAGCGGCTTGGGCAATAGTCTGCCCCTGGAGATCCAAATCCAGGTGGTGCGCGCCGTGCCGGGACTGGAACAGGCCGAAATCATGCGGCCGGCCTATGCCATCGAATATGACTATGTCGATCCCATCCAACTCAAGCCTACCCTGGAAACCAAAAAGGTGACCGGACTCTATCTGGCCGGTCAGATCAACGGCACTTCCGGTTATGAGGAGGCTGCTGCTCAAGGCTTGTGGGCCGGCATCAATGCGGCCTGCCGCATTCAGGGCCGTCCGCCCTTTGTGCTGGACCGTTCCCAGGCGTATATAGCGGTCATGGTGGACGATCTGGTGACGCGCGGCACCCAGGAGCCTTACCGCATGTTCACCTCCCGGGCCGAGTATCGCTTGATGTTGCGCGAGGACAACGCCGATCTGCGCCTGATGGCCATCGGCCGTGAACTGGGGCTGATTTCGGAGGACGCGGCCAAGGAGGCGGCCGAGCGGCAGGCGCAGATTGCCGCGGAGATCCAGCGGGTGCAGCGCACGGTGGTCAAGCCGCTGCCCGAGGTCAACCTCTACCTGGCCGCCAAGCAGACCCAGCCGATCCACAACGGCATCCACCTGGATCAACTCGTCAAGCGGGCCCAACTGGACTACGAGGTGGTGGCCCGACTATCTCCGGCCGAGCCTCCCGTGACAACACGCGTGGC
This sequence comes from Desulfatitalea sp., assembly GCA_049287895.1. Lineage (GTDB taxonomy): Bacteria > Desulfobacterota > Desulfobacteria > Desulfobacterales > Desulfosarcinaceae > Desulfatitalea. Next base: position 8,140 of record JBAQGR010000447.1, on the reverse strand, counting down.
CCGCCAGGTGGAGATTGAAATCAAGTATGCGGGCTACATCCAGCGCCAGTTGACCGAGATCGCGCGTTTCAAGCATCTCGAGCAGATCCGTCTGGCCGATGACTTCGACTACTTCAAGGTGCATGGCCTGTCCAACGAGCTTAAGGAGAAACTCTCCGAGGTGCGACCCGCCTCGCTGGGGCAGGCCTCGCGTATCTCCGGAATGACACCGGCCGCCATTTCTGTATTGATGGTGGCGCTGCGCGTCGCCGAAAAGAGCAGAAGCGATGACCGACGGTCTTAGTTGGGAGGCGTTCAGTTGCCGCGCGGTTCACGCGGTCTATCTAACCGTGGCGCGGTGTTGAATCCAACTTGACGGGGGAACTCCGCAATCTTATTTTGGAGTTGATTTTAATTTGCTTTCCAATGCTTAGCCCCTTTGGGGGCAATGGAGCAGTAAGGAATGGAGTGATAATCCAATGGCCGACAACGATTACTATAAACTCCTGGGGGTTGAAAAAAACGCCAGCAGCGCTGACATCAAAAAAGCCTATCGCAAACTGGCCATGAAGTACCATCCCGATCATGCCAAAGGTGACAAGGCAGCCGAGGATAAATTTAAAAAAATCAGCGAAGCCTACGCGGTGCTCAGCGACGCAGAGAAACGCAAACAGTACGACACCTATGGATCGGCCGATTTCCAGCAACGCTTCAGCCAGGAAGACATATTCCGCAATTTTGACTTCGGGGATATTTTTCGGGAGTTCGGCTTCGGCGGCCGCGGGGCCGCCACCGGCGACGGAGGGTTCCGTTTCAGCTTCGGTGGCGGCGGATCGCCGTTTGGCGGTCGACGCGCGCAGCAGGCGGCGCCCAAGGGTTCGGACCTGGTCTATGAAATGCCCCTGACCCTGCAAGAGGTGGCCACCGGAGCGAACAAAACCGTCGCGTTCCAGCACCAGAGCCGAACGGAAAATATCAGTGTCAAGATCCCCAAGGGCATGATCAGCGGTAAAAAACTGCGTCTGGCTGGAAAAGGAGAACCCAGCGCCTATGGCGGCCCAGCCGGTGATCTTTACATCAAGTCCGTGGTGGTGGACGATCCGATCTTCACTGCCGAGGAGCAGGACCTGTATGTCAACCGTGAAATCAAGCTGACCCAGTCGATACTAGGCACCCAAATAGCTGTACCCACCTTGGACGGCAAAGAGATGACTCTCAAAATTCCGCCCGGCACGCGCCATAAAACAAAGATGCGCCTGAGCGGGATGGGGCTGCCCCATATGAAGGGCAGCGATCGCGGCGACCTTTATGTTGTCGTGCTGGTCACCACACCGCAACACCTGACGGCCGAGCAGCGAAAGCTGATCGCCCAATTGGCCGAGACAGGTCTGTAACGAATTAAATTTATTGACAAGAGTACCATGTTCATGTAGCTATCTTTATAGCAGTGAAGGGTAGTACTCAAGCTTTCGCACAAATGCGACGATAAGCATGTGAACCGGGAGGTGAGAGAGGGATGCCGGAGCACCCTTTCTGCTCCGGCGCAAGCCGTGGCGTTGACATCCACCTTTTCTTTTTTTGAATAGACACAATGCCGGATTTGATACCCGTCCTAGATAAAGACACCATCGCGCGGAAGGTTGACTACATCGCCCGACAAATCTCTTCTGACTATAAAGATGCCGATCTGGTAATCCTGTGTGTACTTAAAGGCGCGTTTGTCTTCATGGCCGACTTGATCCGCTGCTTGGAGCTCAAACAAGTGACCGTCGATTTCGTACAGCTGGCCAGCTACGGCGAGGGCTCCGACTCTTCAGGGCAGATCGGTTTGCTGAAGGACTTTGAGGTGGACATCCAGGATAAAGATCTGCTGATAGTGGAAGATATTCTTGATACCGGCTTGACCTTGTCCTATTTGAAGCAATACCTGCAACGCTATAAACCGAAATCCGTGAAGACGTGCGTCATGATCGACAAGTTTGAACGCCGCAAAGTAGATGTGCAGGCGGAGTATGTTTGCCATAAGGTAAAAGAAGGCTTTCTGGTCGGCTACGGTCTGGATTACGCCGAAGCCTATCGACATTTGCCGGGGATATTCCATTTGACTTTCTAATCAATGAGGGTGTGCCATGTTTATAACCTGCCAGGAGTGCAACACCACGTTCCGATTGGATGAACGCTTGTTGAAACCCACCGGGTCCAAGGTGCGCTGTTCGCAATGCCGCTATACTTTTATCGCGGCTCCGCCCAGCCCCAAATCGGTGCGGAAACAGACAGCCATGACACCTGCTTTTGAAGCGCTCACTGATGAAGGGCCTGCGTCCGCTGTCAACGAGGAACTGGAAGATCAGGGGCTGGACGGCATCGATTTGGCTGAACTGGACTCTATTTTGGAAGGTGAGGCCGCTTCAGCGGGGCCGGAAGCCAGGCAGGGCGGCAGGGCGGTCCCGGACGCCGATGTGGCCTCCGGTGATGATGTGGACGACCTGGACGAGATCGATCTCGATTTTGATTTCGATGCGGCCTTGGAAACTGAAGGCAAAGAAATGGCGTCGCCATCGGTGACGACGGATGAACCGTCGGACGAACTCAGCCTGGAAATGGACTTCGAGATCGACGATGACACCTTGATGGTCAAAAAAGAAGGAATGGACGGCTTGGACCTGGCCGCGCTGACCGTGGAAGAAGAACCGGTCAAGGCTCCGGGAAAAGCCGTTTCCGAGTCGGAACCCTCCCTTGAGGATGATCTGGATTTGGCCTTCAAGGATCTTGATTTAGGCGCGGAAGAAAAGCCGGTCCAGACACCCGTGGCGTCCAAAGGTAAAGATAAAAAGAGCGATGATCTCGATCTGGACGATCTCGATTTCGATTTGGCGGATGAGTCCAAAACGGACGGGGCCGAGCGGGAAGATATGGAGTTGAGTCTTGCCGATGAATCCGAGCCGAGCATAGAGAAAACTGCGCCGGGCAAGTCCGCCAAAACCACCTCGAAAGCGGCGGACAAGACACCCAAAGAGGATTTGGGATTGGGTTTGGAGTTGGACCTGGGTGAGCTCGGTTTGGAGCCGTCTCCGAAGGCCCCAGCGAAAAGCCCGTTAGATGTAATGCAAGTGCCCAAAGACGATTTGGATCTGGATTTGGACCTGGATATGGGTGAAGCGCTTGAAATGGAGCCTTCGCCCAAGAAGGCCGTTGCCGAAGAAAAGGATGAGCTGTCCCTGGATTTGGAGTCCGATTTCAACTTGGAATCCGAAGCCAAGGCGACGGCCGAACCCGCGGCCGGTGACGCGGTCGAAGAGGATCTTGAAGAACTCAATTTTGAGCTGGATACCGAGTTTGATGAAAAGCCGGCGGCCAAAGCGCCTAAAGCACCCAAAGCGGCCGTTGCGGCGGATGAGGAATTGCAAGACGATGGGATCGATCTGTCCGACATCGAGCAGATGCTCGAGGGTGACACCGGAGCGGCCAAGAAGGCAAAACCGGCTGTGGTGCCCCAGGAAAGCTTAGGTTTGGGCGATACCGGCGAGATCGATTTGACGGAGATTGAATCGGCCATCGACAAGGCGGACGAAGTAGCCGATGATGGCCCCGAAATGTTGGAAGAGCCTGAGTTGGAGCTGGAGTTTGATCTCGATACCGTCGCCCCTGAAGCGGCGGCAAAGGAGCCGGCGATGGACATCGCCGCCGGAAAGGCGAGGAGTTCCGCCGAGCCGCTGGATTTGGATCTCGAATTGGAGCTCGAAAATGAAGCCCCGGCAGGGAAAGCGGTGGAGGCCGGTCGGGAAGACAGTAAACTGGATCTATCCGACCTGAGCGACCTGGGCGATCTGACGGAAGAAAAGACCAAGACGACCAAAACCGAAACCGTCCACAGCGGCGATATCGAACTGGAATTCCAGATCGAAGAAGATCAAGGTCCCGCTGTTTCATCAAAGGCCACCGTTGGAAGAACCGCCGGGAGGGTGGCGGATATCCCCCTCGAACAAACCATGGAAACCCTGGCGGCCGAGCCGAAGATCTCCAAGAGACCCCAGCCCATCAAGCCGAAAAAGAAGTCGGGCAAAGCCTGGGTGGTGCTGTTGCTACTCCTTTTACTGGCAGCCATTGGTGCCGGCGTGTATTACGCCGTCATGTATATGAACGTTCAAATTCCCTATGTCAGCGACTATCTGAAGCCCAAGCCTAAAGATCCGGCCGGCATTCTGAGTTTGACCACCATGGATATCAACAGCAAGTTCATCGAGAACAGCCAGTCCGGCCGACTTTTCGTCATTACCGGCAAGGTGCGCAACGGTTACAGTATGCGGCGCAACACCATCCGGTTGCAGGGCAAGCTGTTCACCAAGGGCAAGGTGCTGGTCAAAACCGAATTCAGCTATGCCGGCGTCATGATCAATGACCAGGAGTTGGCCACCCTCTCCATTGCGGAAATAAAACAACTATTGAACGCCGCGCCGCCGCCCCTGGATGCCACGGGCAACGTTCAAGCAGGACAGAACCTGACCTTTATGGTGGTTTTTTCAGACCTGCCGGCAGCCGACCAGTTGGATGAGTTCGCTGTCGAACTGGTGAGTTCGTTGCCGGGTCAATGATGATGGCGCAATAAAATGTGCCAAATCGGCCTCTTTGTGGCCACTCCAATGATGTTGTTTTCCAGTTGACTATTGGCGGGTGAGCTGTTAAAAACGCCGTTCGTCACGCGCGGGATTCTTCGGCGCGACCGACAAACATATGGCGATGTAGCTCAGCTGGTTAGAGCATGCGGCTCATATCCGCAGTGTCCGGGGTTCAAGTCCCTGCATCGCCACCATTCGAAGACAAAGCCCTTGATACCCAAGGGCTTTTTTCTTATCCTTTTCTTATCAAGCAGCCGATGGGCCTTTGCAGCCATCGGCCGAAGTACTTCCCAACATCAGCTTTCCAGCAGGCGGCGATACCGAGTGGCATCGTCCTCAAGCTGAGCCACCATTGTCAAACTGTTTGATTGCGATCAAGCTGAAGATCGGCACTATTGCATCTTTACAACAACGATGATCGCGGATTATATCTGTACGTATCGTATCAATCAAACGGAGGCACACAATGCGCGGAAAATGGCATGCTATCTTGAGATGGGGGATGATTTTTGCCGCCATCGGCCTGGCTGCGGCCGGCGGCGCGGCCGGCGCCTTGACCACCGGACAGCCGGCCCCAACCTTCACTTTGGCGGATATCGGCGGACAGCCGCACACCCTGGCCCAGATCAAGGGACGTGAGATGACGGTTCTCTTTTTCTTCGATGCCGGCTCCTCCGCCAGTCAGGAGGGACTTTTGATGCTGGGCCGCTTGCTCAACCAGCATCCCGATAAGCAGTTGACCGTATGGGGCATCACGCGTTCAAGCAAAGAAGCTGTCCAGCAGTTCAGCCAGAGCGCCCAGTTGCGCTTTCCGGTTCTATTGGACGCCGGAGAGGTCAGCAGCCGCTACGACGCGCGAACGGTTTTGCCGGTTGTGTGTATCCTGGGGCCAGGCCTGGAAACACTGGACTATTTTCAGGGCGGCGGCAAGATGGCCGAGGTGATGCTGATACGGCTGGCCGAGCGCCAAATCCACCGCAATCAGCCGCAATTGGCCAAAGCCATTGCTTCTTCCGTAGCCCAAAAAAACCCCTCCAATGCAGAGGCTAAGGCCGTTGAAGGCTATGCTGCTCTGGCGGAAGGCAAGACCGATGAGGCTGCCCAGGTGTTCGGTCAGATCGCCGCAAAGGATGCTAGTGCCGTCATCGGCCAGGAGGGGCAGGCAGCCGTGCTGGCGCGCCAGGGCCAAACGGACAAGGCCTTGGCACTGGCCGAGGAGGTGACGCTCAAAGCGCCCACGAGGGTGCTGGCCCATAAGCTAAAAGGGGATTTGCTGATGGGCAAAGGCGATCGCAAAGCAGCGGCCAGCGCTTATGAAACGGCTACCAAGCAGGTCGAAGCGCCTGTCTTTCAGAAGGCCGAAGCATACAATCAGCTCGGCCGCCTCAACACCCAGGATGGTAATTACGATAAAGCCCGCGCGCTTTTCGACCAGGCGGTCCAGATGGACCCCTACTACATCGTGCCTACTTCCAACAAAGGGGTGACCTATGAAAAACAGGGCTTGTGGAACAAAGCCTTGGTAGAATATCGCCAGGCTTTGGCGCTGGATCAAGCCGATACCGTGGCCGCCGTACTGGCCCGCAAGGCCGAGCAGATGCTGGCGCTGCAGAAAGATGCGGCTGGGAAACAGCGCATGGACCAGTTGGTCAACAGCCTGGTAGAGCGCTACAAAAGCCAAAAAAGCAAGGCGCCTGCCCAACCCGCGGACGAATGGACGTCACGGCCCATGATCCTGACTTTTGTGGATATCCAGGAAAAGGGCGGACTCTCGTCCCGGGACGGCCTGGCCATTGTGCTGGCGACCCGCCTGGGAGAGTTGCTCAACGGATCGGGACGCGTTCAAGTGGTCGAGCGTGCTTTGATGGAACGATTGCTCACGGAACTGAATCTGGGCTCTTCGGAGTTGGCCGACCCGGAGACTGCATTGCAATTGGGCAAATTGCTGGCGGCCAAACTCATCGGTACCGGCAGCTTGCTCTATCTGTCGGACAGCACCCTGTTGAACTTGAGGATGATCGATACCGAGACATCGGCCATTGCCCAGACCATCACCCATCGTATCACCGCGCAGACCGATTTGGAACGCGAACTGTACGACCTGAATCGGACCATCTTGCGCAGCGTGATGGAGAAGTACCCGTTGCAGGGATTTGTGGTCCAGGCCGATGGCAAGGAGGCCATGATCAATCTGGGCAGCAGGCAGGGAGTGGCCAACGGCACGGCCTTTCACGTCCTTGAAGCCGGTGAAGCCATTACTTACAAAGGCCGTGTTTTGCGCAACAGCGAAAAAACAGTGGCCCGTTTGGAAGTGGTTCGGGTGGAGCCGGATCTGTGTTATGCCCGTATCGTTGAACAGCAACGGGCATTGGCTCGTGACGACAAGATCAAAGAGATTCTTCCCGAGGCGGTGACCCAAGGGGGCGGCCATGGGAAATAGCGTCCAGAGGGTCCTCTGGATGTCGATGGCGGCTTTGATCGCCCTTGGCGGCCTGTTGCTGGCCTGTGCCGGAAGCGGCCCGCCGGCGGGTGATCGTCCCGTGTCGGCGGCTGTCTGGGATTTGGAGGATCTGAGTTCGACGGACCATGGCCAAGCGGGTATGGGTGAAGTATTGAGCGGCCAGATAGCGGCTCGAATCGGTGAAAGCGGAAATTACCAAATGGTGGAGCGGCAGCATTTGCTCACGGCCATCGAAGAGCTCCATCTGGGCAGTTCGGATCTGGCCGACCCCGAGACCCGCCTGCGGTTGGGTCGGATCATCGGTGCGCAACAGATGGTTTTTGGCGCTTTCCAAGTCATTGGCAAACAACTGCGTTTGGATCTGCGGCGGGTGGATGTGGCTAGTGGCAAGATCCTAAAGACCGCCAGCGGCACGGCTACTACATCGGATCTGAACGAATGGTTGCGGGCTGCTGATCAAGCGGCCACTGCATTAGTGATGCCGTAGCACACTGTTGGAACAGCATTACTAAAACTGACCCGTTATCCAAATTGCCGCCGTTCCTCCGTCAAAGTCAGCCCCAGGGTCTGTGCCGTAGTAGTATCCTTCGTAATCTTCTACGCGCATGGTATACCCCTGAAGCCGAAGACCGGCCTCCCAGTGAGCGGCCAGGCGCATAGCCAACTCGGCCCCCAGGCTGCTCTTTTCCCGTTTGCCTTGATAGTAAACATAGTTCGTCGGCGGGTAGTCATTGGCCGCGATGTGCATATATTGGACCCAGGACTTGAGATCGAGGCGGTCGCTGAGCTGCACGCGGCCGTTGAGCCCGGCGATCCATTCATCTCCATAGGAATTGTGCTCTTCGGTCAGCATAACTCCTGACCAATCCTGCCGCTTCTCTGCATCCCTGAAAATCGCCTGGAACGATGCGCCCAACTCCCACTGGGCGCGCGTGTAGTTCAGGCCGGCCCCAAGTGTGTGCACATCGCCGGGTTCGTAGAAATCTTCACCGGCCTGTTGGTCCGTGTTAAAGCGCGTGTATGACGCGAACAGGCGGCCCAGCCAGCGTGGGCTGAAATTGTAATCCACTTCAGCCGTCAGGTT
>JBAQGR010000446.1:0-5580 GCA_049287895.1 Desulfatitalea sp. | reverse complement strand
CGCGCCCAGGCCTCGGGCGCGAGGCCGGGCGCGGCCATGGTTTTGGATTGCTTCCGGTTGCAAAGGGCTTCGGCCGCGGGACTCAGCGGTTCCCCGCAACCGGCCGCCAGCAACTCGCAGGCCTCTTTGGCCGCGCACAATTCTACGGTGTACGCCAGGGCCTGCTCCAGCGTGGCGACATCGGAGACAACGGCGGAAACCTTTTCAGCGGCCACGCGGAATTGCCGCACCGCGGCCCGTCTCTGCCCCGTGGTGGTGGATGAGTGTTGCATCGTGCCTCCCCGACCCGTGCCCGCCGCCGCGGTGATGATCCGCGCCGGCGGCCACGGGAATTGATTATCGGCCGAAGAAAACCGCCGGCAGCCACAGGGCTATCTGCGGGAAAACGGTCATGGCAGCCAATCCGATCAACTGCAGGATCACGAAGGGGATGATGCCGCGGTAGATGTGCATCATGGTGTACCCCTTGGGCGCTACCCCGGCGAAATAGAAGAGCGCGTAACCGAAGGGTGGCGTGAGAAAGGAGCACTGCAGGTTGACGCACATGGCCATGGCGAACCAGAGCGGATCGAAGCCCAGCTCGAGGGCGATGGGCAGGAAGATCGGCACGGTGATCAACAAGATGGCGGCCCAGTCGATGAACATCCCGAGGATGAAGAGGATGAACATCATGATGAAGTAGACCACCCAGCGGTTGAGTCCCGAACCGATCAGCAGCTCCGAGACCACGTCGCCGCCGCCCATGCCCAGAAAAACGCTGCTGAAAAAGGAGCCGCCGATGAAAAGCAGCATCACCATGGAGGTGGTCCTGAGGGTGGCGATGCTGGCCTTGCGGATCACCTCCCAGGTGAGCTTGCGCTTGATCAGGGCCAGGATCAGGGCGCCCAAGGCGCCCATGGCGGCCGCTTCGGTAGCCGTGACGACGCCCAGCAGGATCGTGCCCATGACGGCAAAGATCAAGGCCGAGGGCGGCAGCAGGGATTTGATCGTCATGCCCCACTTCTGCATGGCGGAGTACTTGGAGGCTTCCGCCTTGCTGATGGGGGGCCCCAAGGCAGGGTTCAGGGCGCAGCGCGTGTAGGTGTAGATCATGAAGAGGGCGGAAAATACCAGGCCAGGGAGGATCGCGGCCGCGAACAGGTTGCCTACCGTGGTCTCTTTCATCCCGGCCAGGCCGGCGAAGACCACCATCATGATGCTGGGCGGGATCAGGATCCCGAGGGCGCCGGCCGAACAGATCAGGCCGGCGGTCAGCTCCTTCTGGTAGCCGCGCTGGATCATGGCCGGCGCGGCCAGCAGGGTCATGCCCACCACCGAGGCGCCGATGATGCCGGTGGTGGCGGCAAAGACGGTGCACACGGCGATGACCGCCAGTCCCAGGCCGCCTTTCAGTCCGCCCAGCACGACGTAGAGGGCGTCGAAAAGTTCGTCGGAGACCTTGGAACAGTCGAGCAGGTTGGCCATGAAGATGAACAGCGGGATGGCCACCAGGGTATAGTTGTTCATCAAGCCCCAGGCCAGGTTGGAGAATTGCATGAAGAGTCCGGTAACGTCGAAGCCGTTGTCGATCAATCCAAAAAGGGTGGCGATCCCGGCCAGGGTATAAGCCAGGGGGTGGCCGAGGGCGATGGAGAGCAGCAACGCAGCGAACATGGCTACGGTTAGGAATTCGACACTCATGGGTAATTACCCCTTTCGGTTCAATCAGCCGTTGGGCTGAGGGCGATATGAAGGTTGCGCAATAGATGGCCCAGGCCCTGCACCCAGAGCAGCAGGAAGCCCAGGAACATCATAATCTTGACAGGCCAGATGGGCGGGGCCCAACTCGTGGAGGCCAGCTCACTGGTCACTGTGGAGATGAAGGCGAACTTGCCGGCGAAAACCGTCATCAGCGTCATGAAGGGAAAGAAAATCACCAGCAGCGTGACGATCTCCAGGATCGCCTTATTGCGAGGCTGCAGGCGGGCGCTGAAGATGTCCACGCGCACGTGGCCGTCGTAGGCGTCGGTGAATGTATACCCGAGGATGAAATGCACCCCGTAAATGAAGATGGTCATCTCGAAGCCCCAGCTCGTGGGCGCGTTGAAAAGGTAGCGCATGAAGACTTCGTAGACCGCCACAAAGAGCAGGGGCAGCATGAGCAGTGAAAACCACTCCCCGGTCTTGCGGTTGAATTGGGTGATGGCATTGGCAGTTGCTTCCAGCATATGAATCGATCTCCCTCTGAATGAAGGCGATCCCTCCCCGCGGTTTTCCACCGGGGCGGGATCGCCGGGATAGCTTAGCCGGCCGGATTACTCCATGGTCTTGCCGCCGACATAGGTTTCATACGGCCAATTGGCGACGCCGCCGCGGGCATCGCGCCAATCGGCATACTCATTGGTGAAAGCTTCCTGGGAGTCCAGGGCCTTTTTAACGTCCGGGAATTTCGCCTTCAGGCCGTCGAGGTAGGTCTTGGTGATTTTGCGGAACTCGATCATCGTGGCCTGGTCCATTTTAACGACTTCGACCTTTTTCTTGAACAACTTCAGCGCCTCGACATTGAGGTTGTTTTGCCAGCTGTAGCTCCACAACTGGGTCTCCTTGGCGCAAATGTCCACGATCCACTTAAGGTCTTCGGGCAGCTTGTCATAGGCTTCCTTGTTGAAGAAGAGGGCGCACTGCACGGCGGGCTGATGGACGCCGGGCTGGATGACGTACTTGGTGATTTCGTCGAAGCCCAGGGGGTAGTTCATGGCCGGGGTGGAAAACTCGGCCGCGTCGATAACGCCGCGCTCCAGGGCCAGATAGATCTCGCCGCCGGGCAGCGGGCTGACCGCGGCGCCCAGGCTGCTCATGATATCCATATACCAACCTACGGTACGCAGGCGCAGGCCCTTGAAATCTTCCATCTTGGTGGCGCGCTTGCTGGAGAAGAGCCCCATCTCATGGCCGCACTGGCCGCCGGGCAGCGCCACCAGGTTGAACTTGCCATACAGCTCGTTCATCATCTCGGCGCCGCCTTTTTCATACAACCAGATGTTGTAGCCTTCGGCGTCCAGCCCGAAGGGAACCGATCCGTAGGCCACGAAGGCTTCGTTCTTGCCCTTCCAGTAACCGGGCCAATCATGCCCCACCTGGGCCGAACCCTGGCTCACGGCGTCGAAACTCTGCATGGCGGGCACCAGTTCGCCGGCGGAAAAGGGTTTGATATCCAGGCGGCCGGCGGAGGCCAGGCGCACGCTGTCGCAGAAATGGGCCGCAACGTCGTAAAATAGGATCCCCTTGTCCCAGGGCATTACCATTTTCCAGCGGATCGTCTCGGTAGAGGGCTTGAAGTTGACGCGTTTGGCGACGGCGGAGCGTTTGTCCGTGCCGAACTTCTCGCGTTTTTCCGCGGCCATCGCGCCGGTCGCCATGAATGCCACCAATACCAGTACCACTACGAAATTCGTGATTAAAGCAGAATACCTACGCATGTGTTTCCTCCTTGCTTTGGATGTATTGCGGTCCGAATACCAGTTGATTAACAACGGGGATCGACGCCGGATTCGGACAGCCGATTTCGATCCCGTGACACCTCATTGCCGTGAACATGAACATGGGACGCCTCATAAAGGTATTTCCTGAATTGGTATGACCCTTAGCTATTCCAAGCCCAATCCATCTGTCAAGCACAAATTGCTTGCCTATCAAAATAATTAGTGTTATCAGTTCGCTATGGCTGTATATGCACAAATTAAATTATGAATGATATTCACAAGGTACCTTGATTATTGGTACTACCATTGCGAAACCCACAACCTTCAGGAGCTTGCCATGAGTCCTCCCGCCCTCATTGCGTCGCTGGCGAAAATCGTCGGCGCGGAGAATGTGTTTGACGACAAAACCGACCTGGTCACCTACGCTTACGATGCCGCCGTACTGGCGCCCCAGATGCCGGCCGTGGCGGTGCGTCCCATGACCTCCCAGGCCCTGGGTGCGGTCATCGCCTTATGCAACGACCACAAGATTCCCCTGACCGTGCGCGGCTCGGGCACCAACCTGAGCGGCGGCACCATCCCGCTGCCGGGCGGCGTCGTGCTGCTCACCAACGGGCTCAACCGCATTCTTGAGATCAACACCGAAGACATGTACGCCGTTGTGCAGCCCGGCGTCATCACCGCCAGATTGGCCGCGGCCGTGGAGGCCAAGGGCCTTTTCTACCCGCCCGATCCGGGCAGCCAGGCGGTCTCCACCCTGGGCGGCAACGTGGCCGAAAATGCCGGTGGCTTGCGCGGCCTCAAATATGGGGTGACCGCCGATTATGTCATGGGCCTGCGATTCTACGACGCCGGCGGGGCGTTGATCAAAACCGGTTCGCGTACGGTCAAGTGCGCCACCGGTTACAATTTGAAGGCTTTGATGATCGGTTCCGAAGGCACCCTGGGCGTGCTCGACGAAATCACCTTGAAATTGATCCCCCTGCCCGCGGCGCGCAAATCCCTGCTGGCGATCTTCGATCAAATGGATAAAGCCACGGAGACCGTGGCCGCCATCATCGCCCAGCATATTGTCCCCGCCACCCTGGAGTTCCTGGATAATTTCACCATCCGGGCCGTGGAAAGCTTCAGCCATGTCGGGCTTCCCCTGGATGCCGCCGCCGTGCTGCTCATCGAAGTGGACGGACACGGGGGCCAGGTGGCCGAAGACGGCGAAAAAGTGGAGCAGATTTGCCGGCAGATGGGGGCCTCATCTATCCGCGTGGCCGAAGATGACGCCGAGCGCGACCGCATCTGGGCAGCGCGCCGCAGCGCACTTTCGGCTCTGGCCAAATTGAAGCCCACGGTCGTGCTGGAAGATGCCACCGTCCCGCGCTCCAAAATTCCGACCATGGTCCGCGCCCTGCAGGCCATCGCCCAGCGCTTCGATCTCTCGATCGGCACGTTCGGCCATGCGGGGGACGGCAACCTGCACCCAACCATTTTGACCGACAAGCGCGACCAGCAGGAATGGCATCGCGTGGAGGCGGCCATCGAGGCGATTTTCGATGAAGCCCTGGCCCTGGGCGGCACTCTTTCCGGAGAGCACGGCACCGGCCTGGCCAAAGCCAGATTTCTCGCCAAGGAGACGGGACCCGGCGCCATCCAGCTTTCCCGGGCCATCAAGCGCGCGTTGGACCCGAACAACATCCTCAACCCTGGTAAAGTGATAGGAGGATAATCATGGCCGATATGCACGCGCTGGTCGGATTGATGCGCGAGGTCGAAGATCAGTTGGTCGTCTGCATGCGTTGCGGAATGTGTCAGGCCGTATGCCCCTTGTATGCCCAGACCGGCAGGGAAGCCGATGTGGCCCGGGGCAAGCTGGCCTTGCTGGATGGGTTGCTGCAAGAGATGTTCACGCGGCCGGACAGCGTGGCCGAACGCCTGAACAAGTGCCTGTTGTGCGGTTCGTGCCAGGCCAACTGCCCCAGCGGGGTGCGGGTCATCGACATTTTCCTCAAGGCGCGGGCCATCCTGGCTGGCTTCAGCGGCTTGTCCACGGCCCAGAAGATCATTTTAAAGGGGTTGCTGGCCCACCCGGCCATGCTAGACCGCATGGTCTCCTGGAGCGCCTCCT
>JBAQGR010000445.1:0-2944 GCA_049287895.1 Desulfatitalea sp. | reverse complement strand
CCCACGGCATCAAGGTGCGGTTGGAGGATGGACAGGTGGGTCGCGTGAAGAATATCCTCAGCCCTTAAGAATCGACGCTGCCGCCATGCCTATCGACCGGCTCATCGCGCAAACCCTGGCCCTGGATCTGGAAGTCTCCCGGTCGGGAGATCGCCTGCGCCGCATCGGCGCCATATTTCAGGGCCAGACGTTTGTGTGGAGCGAAGGTCGTCCGCCCCAGGAGGCCCTGGCCGCCCTGGAGCATTTCGGCCGGGAGGCGAATTATCTTCTGGGCCACAACCTTCTGCGCCACGACCTGCCCGTCCTCCAGGCCCTATCCCCGGAATTGCGGCTGCTCACGCTTCCGGTGATCGACACCTTATACCTATCGCCCCTGGCCTTTCCCCAGAACCCCTACCATCGCCTGGTCAAAGACTACAAGCTGGTGCGCGCCACGCTCAACGATCCTCTGGAAGATGCGCGCCTGGCCCTGACGCTCTTCAAGGATCAATGGGAGAGTTTCGCCCGCCAGGCGACCGACAGCCCCGACCTGCTCGCCGCCTATCGCTTCTGCTTCGAACACGGCCGTTGCGGCGCCTTCGGCACCGACGGCCTGGCGCAACTCTTCGCGCAACTCGGTGCGGCGTCGCTGACCGAACCGTCCCAGCTCGAAGCCATCTTCACGCACCTGACGGCAGGCAGCGTATGCCAAAGGGCCGTCGCCGACACCGTAGCCGGCGTGGCCGCAAACCCGGAGACGGCGCCCATCGCGGCCTACGGCCTGGCCTGGCTGCGCGTGGCTGGCTCCAATTCGGTGCTGCCGCCGTGGGTCCGACACCAGTTCCCGGGGATCGTCCCGTTCCTGGCCCGTCTGCGCGATACACCCTGCGGCGACAGCGCCTGCGACTACTGCCGCTCGATGCACGATCCCGATGCCCAGCTTAAACGCTTCTTCGGCTTCGACGGTTTTCGCGCGGCGCCCCAAACCCCCGACGGCCAGAGCCTGCAACGCGCCGTGACCCTGCTCGGCCTGCGCGACGAACCTTTACTGGCCATCCTGCCCACCGGCGGCGGTAAGTCCCTGTGCTACCAGTTGCCGGCCTTGGTCCGGCACATGCGCCGCGGGCTGCTCACCGTGGTGCTCTCGCCCTTGCAGGCCCTGATGAAAGATCAGGTGGACAATTTGGTGGCCAACACCGGCACCCCCTTTGCCGCGGCGATCTACGGCCTGCTCACGCCGCCCGAGCGCGGCGAAGCGATTGAACGGGTGCGGTTGGGCGACATCGCCATTTTGTATCTCTCTCCCGAGCAGTTGCGCAGCCGCTCGGTGCGCGAAGTACTTGCCCAGCGCGAGATCGGCTGCTGGGTGTTCGACGAGGCCCATTGCCTCTCCAAATGGGGCCACGACTTCCGGCCGGACTACCTCTACGCGGCGCGCTTCATCCGCGAGTTCTCCCAGGCCCAGCAATTGTCCCTGCCGCCCATGGCCTGCTTTACTGCCACGGCCAAACCGGATGTAATCGAAGAGATCAGCGCCTATTTTCAGACCGAGTTGAAGCAAACGCTACACCTCTTCGAAGGCGGGGTCGAACGCGACAACTTGATCTTCGATATCATTCCGGTGAACGCAGCCCAGAAACCGGAGCAAACCTTGGCCCTGGTACAACGCCACCTGGAGGCCGCGCCCGGTGCCTGCGCCATCGTCTATGCCGCCCGCCGCAAGACCACCGAGCAGATTCGCGACTACCTGGTCCAAAAGGGCGTGGGCGCCGAAGCATTTCATGCCGGCCTGGAACCCCACGCCAAGCGCCGGATCATCGAAGCATTCGTGGCCGGCCAGATCCCGGTGATCTGCGCCACCAACGCCTTCGGTATGGGCATCGACAAGAGCGACATCCGCCTGGTGCTGCACTACGATCTGCCCGGATCGCTGGAGAACTACCTGCAAGAGGCCGGCCGCGCCGGAAGAGATCTCCAGCCCGCCCATTGCATTCTGCTCTACGACCCCAAGGACGCCGAAACCCAGTTCACGCTGGGAGCCTTCTCCGAAGTCAACCGCCAGGAAATCCAGCGCATCCTGAGTTGCCTGCGCCACGCCAAACGCAATCGCGACAACGATATCGTCATCACCACCCAGGAGTTGCTGCGCGACGAGGATCTGGCCGGCCTCTTCGATCCCCACGATGGGTCAAATGAAACCCGCATCCGCACGGCGGTCTCATGGCTCGAACGGGCCGGCTTGCTCGAACGCAACGAAAACCTGACCCAGGTATTCCAGGGCAAACCGCTGGTGACAAGCCTCGACGCCGCCGAAGCCACGATCCAGCGGCTGAAGATAGCGCCCGTAGCCCAACAGTTGTGGCGCGGCATCCTGCAAGTGATGTTCAATGCACCGCCGGACCAGGGACTGAGCGCCGACGACATCGCCGAACAGCTCTTCTCCTCGGCCGACCAGTTGCGCCGCCTGGAGAAAAGCTCGGGCCTGACTCCAGCCCAGATGGTGATCCAGGCCATGCACGACATGGCGGCCGCGCGCCTGCTCGACAAGGGGCTGATGCTCTCGGCCTTCGTGCGCCCCAGAGGCGGCGAGAGCACCCAGCACCGATTGGACCGGGTGTGCGACCTGGAAGAGCGCTTGCTGAAACTGCTGCAGGAAGAGGCCCCGGATGCCGAGAGCGGCCAGTGGCTGGCGCTGGACCTGAGCCGCGTCAACCAGCGGCTGCAAAACAACGGCGCCCCGAGCGATCCGCTGACCCTGCGCAATCTGATCAAGGGGTTGGCCAACGACGGCAAAGGCATGGCCGGCTCCCACGGTGCCATCGATCTGAAGCACACCGGCCGCAACCGCTATCGCATTCAGTTGCGGCGCAGTTGGAAAGCCATCCTGGAGACGGCCGCGCTGCGCCGCAATGTGGCCGCACTCATCGTGGGCGAACTGCTGGCCAAAGCCAAGCACCCCTCTCCG
>JBAQGR010000444.1:0-2741 GCA_049287895.1 Desulfatitalea sp. | reverse complement strand
GGAGTTGCGCCTGACCATCCCCTTCCGCAAACGACCGGGCGTGGTGGTGGTCAAGGGCAGGATCGCCTACGCACGGCGCGATGGCCTGGCCATCGTGTTTTTGAAACGGCGCCACCACCCATCGGATGGATGGCTCGATTAGGTCCTATCTCGCCCCTCTAAAGAAATATGATTCCAAGCCGATAATCTGTTAAGCCTTGTTCCGCGCACGTCGCTCCGGCCGGCCGCGGCGATGGCCCGGACCGTTTCGTCCAAACGATCCTGTTCTGCATCCTAATGAATCCTATGAATAATAAAAGGAGCACGATGGCATGTGGCGCTTGCGACTTAAAAGCAAAATGATTGTCGGCTCACTGACCATGGTGGGGCTCGTCGCGCTCATCTCGGCCATGGTCGTCACCGTGGTGATCAACAAGCAATACCGTCGGGCGGCCGACCGCGACATCGCCCAAGCCATCGACATTGCCCGGGATCAATTGGCCGGGCTGCAAGCCAAGTTGTCGGCCGACACCGACCAGATCGCCACCATCAACACCATGGGCGCCAAGGTCAAGTTTTTGGCCAAGTACAAATCGATTCCGCCGAACGACACCACTGAAAATGTATACCGGGAGATCGCCACCGACCTGTTTCGTATCAGCGGCATGAGCGATCTGTGGCAAACTGCGATCTACGATGCCGAAGGGGATGTCATCGCCTTTTGCGTGCGCACGGAGGAGGGCCGCTTTCTCTTTGCCTATGCCGCGGACCGCGCCAAGGGCACCTTCCGCCATTCCGTGGCGAGCACCGGCAAGCAAACCGAAAAAGCGGAGTGGACCGATACGGCCGATCTCAAAGGGCTGCCCATTCAGCTCAAATATAGCGAACCGAGGGCAGCAGCATCGGCGACGGGTTTCAGCGCCATCGGTCCACACATCTGCCTGACCAGCGTAGTGCCGGTCGTCAGCGATCAAATCAACAGGGAGACCGGCAATATCGAAAAGAAGCAGTTCGGGATAGCCGTGTCTATACGCACGCTCGATAGCGCCTTTGTCCAAGGGATCTCGCGCTGGACCGGCATGCAGGTCAATCTTTTCGGGCCGGCCGGGCTCAGCATCGGAACCCTGGAGGCCTACACGGCCCCGGCCGGCAAGCACGAAGCGGCGGTCTCCGCCTGGACCTTGGCCTCGGCGGCAATGGATCTGAGCGAGGTGGATCTACCCACTGAAAGCTACTTCCAGGGAACCCTGCAGCTTTACGATGCCGGCCGCTGGGTCGGCACCCTGGCGGCGCTGGAGTCCAAAAGCATCATCCGCGCCAACACCAGTCAATTGATCAAGCTGCTCGGCATCGTTTCGCTGGGATGTATCCTGGGGGTGTTGCCCATTACGGCCCTCCTGGCCAATTCGCTGATCAAACCCATCTCCCAGGTGGTGGTCCGGCTCAAAGACATCGCCCAGGGCGAAGGAGATCTGACCTCACGCCTGGAGGTCAAAAGCCGGGATGAGTTGGGTGAACTGGCCCAATGGTTCAACGCCTTTATCGAAAAACTCCAGGAGATGATGCGCGGCATCGCCGACAACGCCCGGCGCATCGACGGCTCCTCTTCCGACTTCTCCAATCTATCGACGCGGATGTCCGGCGGTGCCGCCCAGATATCGCGCAACATCAACGGCATCGCGGCCGCCAGCGAGGAGATGAGTGCCAGCATCGCTTCGGTGGCCGGCGCCATGGAGCAGACCGCCGCAAATGTGAACGTGATGGCCGCCTCGGTGGAAGAGATGACCAACACGATCCAGGAGATCGCCAAAAACTCGGAAACCGCCCGCCAGATCACCCACGGTGCCGTCGACAAAGTTAACCGCAGCTCGGAAAGGGTCGATCATCTGGGTACAGCAGCCCTGGATATCACCAAGGTCACCGAAACCATCACCACCATCTCAAAACAGACCAATTTGCTGGCCTTGAACGCCACCATCGAGGCGGCCAGGGCCGGCGAGGCAGGCAGAGGCTTTGCGGTAGTGGCCAACGAGATCAAGGAGTTGGCCAAACAGACCGCCGCCGCCACGTTGGACATCAAACAAAGAATCGAAAGCATTCAGGGGGTCAGCAAAGAGACGGTGTCCGACATCGGCGATATTCTCAAGACGATCCGGGATGTCCACGAGGTGGTCGGCACCATTGCCGCGGCCGTCGAAGAGCAATCCGTCACTACCAAAGAGATCGCCCAAAATATCTCCCAGGCCGCCGGCGGCATTCAGGAGGTCAACACCAACCTGACCAACAGCAGCACCACGGCCCAGGAGATTTCCAAGGAGATCTCCGCCATCACCAAGGCCACCGACGCCATGACCGGTCAAACCACCCAGGTCCATACGTGTGCCGGCGGCATGAGCACGCTGGCCGACGAACTGAAGTCCATGGTAGGTCGCTTCAAAATCTGAGATTCCCTTCCCATTGGGCTCTAAATATCAAAAAGGGCCCGACCGTATGGCCGGGCCCTTTGTATTCTTGAAATCACTTTCCCGCTGATTTACGTCCCTACGCCGATCCGCCGCGGGGGCATCAGCTTTTCGGCGGCAATCCGCAACTTTCGCGGCACACCCGCAGATCTTCGACGCATCCGCTGGGCATTCGCCGCGTGCAACGCGCAAATTGATCTTCACAGCGGCGCTGGCACTCTATATTTTTATCGACCGATGAATCGCTCATGGTGCACCTCCTGTAAGGAATCGTACAATTCAAAATTACCTCCACGTTAA
>JBAQGR010000443.1:0-2855 GCA_049287895.1 Desulfatitalea sp. | reverse complement strand
CGCCTTCGAGCTTGAGGGTGTTCATCAGGCCCACCAGGGCCATCTTGGCGCTGGCGTAGTTGCTCTGGCCGAAGTTGCCGTAGAGGCCGGCCGCCGAACTGGTCATCACGATGCGGCCGTATTTCTGCTCTTTCATGGCGGCAAAGGCCGGGCGCGTGACATGATAGGCGCCGTTCAGATGCACATCCAGCACGGCCCGCCAGTTCTCCGGCTCCATTTTGAGAATGCCTTTGTCGCGCAGGATACCGGCGTTGTTGATCACTATATCCAGGCGGCCGAACTGCTTCAGGGCGGCGGCCACAATCGCTTCGCCCCCTTCGGGGCTGGCCACATTGTCATAATTGGCCACGGCCCGGCCGCCGGCCGCCGCAATCTCGGCCACCACCTGGTCGGCCGGAGAGGCCGAACCGCCGCTGCCATCGCGGGTGCCGCCCAGGTCGTTGACCACCACCTGGGCCCCGCGCCGGGCCAGTTCCAGGGCATAGGCCCGCCCCAGCCCACCGCCGGCGCCGGTGACGATGGCCACCTGGCCGTCGAAGCGGATCTTGGCCATCTCCTTGGCCGCGTCAGGAGTGGGCGCCGCCTTCCAGAAGTAATTGACGAAACCGCGCGCCTTGTCTTCGCCCCGCTTGCGAAACTCCATGCGCATGGGCAGGCCCACCTGCAATTCGGCGAAGTCGCAATCGGTGAAGTCGGCCATCATGCGGCCGCCATCGTCGAACTGCACCATGCCGTACTTGTGGGGCGGGTCCACCGACACGGCCAGCATGTCGCCGGTGAAGGTTTTGATTTTGGCGGGCCGGTCGGCGAATTCGTACTCCTCCTGGCTGTGATGCGCCCCGCAGGCGGGGTTGACGCAAATCTCGCTCTTGGGGAATTGGGGCGTGCCGCAGGTTTGGCAGCGGCCGCCCACCAGTCCAAGGATCATCTTGCGGTTGCGCCACAAGGCGGTCATGGCGGTCTGGGTGGGCGCCTCGGCGCGGATGCCCATCTCCGGCGCGATCAAATCGCGGAACTTGAGCCACTGGGCATAGTTGCCGGTGGTCTTCTTGTGCGCCAGGGCGCCGCTCACGCCGCTGCGGGGGGCCAGGCGCGTGATGGCATCGGTGACTTCGAAGTAGAGCGCGTTGCACCCCTGGCCGAAGCCGGCCACCAGCAGGCGGTCGCCTGGTTGGGCGGTCTCCAGGGCATGCACCAGCATGAGCAGGCTGTGGGCCGTGCCGGTCTCGCCGCACACCGCGTGCAGGGGGTCGGCCACCTTTTCCGGCGCGGCGCCGAGCTTGCGGGCGATATTCTGGTGCTCGGCGGCAAAGAAGCACGGAAAGATCAGGCGGTCCACTTCCGCCATGGTGATGCCCAGCTTGGCGAGCAAGCCGTTGATTGCTTCGGGAATGATCTTGGCGTAGCCCTCGTCCCGGGCCCAGCGCTCTTCCCAGACATAGTCGAACTGCCGACCGGCGGCCCGGTAGTGATCCACGAAGTCGTACGAGACGCTGTAGGCGCCCTTGAACTCGGCAATCACATCTGTATCGCCCACCATGAGGGCCGCGGCCCCGTCGCCGTACCACATCTCGTAGAAATAGGCCGTGCGCGTCTCGCGCCGATCCGCCGCGGCCACCAGGATATTGGTGCGCGCGCCGCCCTGGACCGTCTCCAGGGCCGTGAGCAGGGCTGTGCTGCCGGCTTTCTGGGAGGCGGTGACGTCCGACGCCAGGATGGCGCTGGGCAGGTTCAACGCCGTGGCCACGATGCCGGCGTTCTGGCGGTCGGCGAACGGCAGGGTGGTCGAGGCCAGGAAGAGCCCCTGCACGGAACGCTTGTCCATGCCGATCAGGCAGTCCCGGGCCGCGGCCACCGCCATGGTGACCGCATCTTCGTCCCAGTAGCACATGGAGCGCTCGCCCTGGGCCACCATCATGATGGCCGGCGCGAACCAACCCATGGCCTGGACGATGGCCATGCGCTCCAACCGCAGCTTGGGGATATAGGCGCCATAAGAAGTAATTCCGATCATGGTCTCGACTCCTTATCGATAGAATTCCTCAACTTTCGACTTTCTTCTTTCCGCTTTCTACTTCGTTACATTACTTCAGCGCCCCCCACACATCCATCAACTGCTCGCCGAGCTGGCCGTACTCCTTGCCGCCTTCCAGCGCGGCGATGGCGTCGATGGCATCGCGGATCTCCTCCACCGTGGGGATACGGCCATCCGCGGCCGGCACCGCGCCCGGCCCGGTGACGATGGCCGCCCGGTTGAAGAAACCCATGCCGGCATTGTAGATGTTGCCGCTCACCGGGCACGTCTCGGCACAGAGAAAGAGCGCCATGGGCACGGCATACTCCGGCTGCATGCGGGCGAAAAGATCGGGCGGCAGAATGTCTTCGGTGAGCCGCGACGCGGCCAGGGGCGCAAGGGTATTGATCTTGATGCCATACTTCTCCCCTTCCAGCTTCAGGGCATTCATCAGGCCCACCAGCCCCATCTTGGCGGCCGAATAGTTGGTCTGGCCGTAGTTGCCATAGAGCCCGGCGGCCGAGGTGGTCATCAGGATGCGGCCGTATTTCTTCGCCTTCATGGCGGCGAAGGCCGGACGCGAAACGTGATAGGCGCCGTTGAGGTGCACGTCCAGCACGGCGCGCCAGTTCTCCGGCGCCATGTTGACGAAGCTTTTGTCGCGCAGGATGCCGGCGTTGTTGATCAGGATGTCCACGCTGCCGAACGCCGCCACGGCCGTGGCCACGATGGCCGCGCCTCCCTCGGGCGTGGCCACGCTGTTGTAGTCGGCCACGGCCTCGCCCCCCAGGGCCTTGATTTCGGCCACCACGCGATCGGCCGGCGCCACCGTGCCCTGGCC
>JBAQGR010000442.1:0-5685 GCA_049287895.1 Desulfatitalea sp. | reverse complement strand
CGTACGGGGTGATCCGTATTTTTTCCAACCCGCTGTATGCCCTGGCCAACGGCATCGGCAAGCCCAGCCTGCCCTTCAAGTGGACCCTCGCGTTGCTGCCGGCCAATGTCATTGTGCTCTACTTCATGACCCGGCATTTTGGATTGGAAGGCGTGGCAGTGGGCAAAGGGTTTCTCTCTTTATTCATGGTGCTGACCCTTGGAATTGAACTCGCGCTCAATATCAAGGCGTCGATGATGAAGATGTTGGCGCAGGTGGTGCCGGCATTGGTCTCTTCGGCGTTGATGGCGGCAGCGGTAATAGCGGTGCGGCATTTACTGGTCAATGGCCTGCCGCCGTCGGTGGTGACGCTGGGTGTTCAGGTGGTGGCGGGGGCCGCGATTTACATTTGCGCGGTGCGCCTTTTCTGGCCGGCGGATTTCAGGAAGATCTCTGGCGTTGTGTTTAAGCGCTAAAGGGTGCAAGGTTCGCGCAGAGCATGGGAACGAGAGGGGATGGCTATGTCGGGTAAAAAGTGGGTGAGTGTCGTTACCGCCACTTACAATATGGGGGAGTATGTCGTGCTGGCCGTGCGGTCGGTTCTGAATCAGACTTACCCGCACGTGGAATCGATTGTCGTGGATGACGGCTCTGCGGACAATACCGCTGAAGTGATGCGCCAGTTTGAAGCGGACCCGCGCGTCACTTTCATTCCATTGGGCCGCAACCAGGGGCAGGCCGCTGCCAAGAACGCCGGTCTGAAGGCGGCTAAGGGGGAGATTCTCGGCTTCGTGGACGCCGACAATCTCTGGAAGCCGGAGAAGCTGGCGAAGCAAATGCCGCTGTTCGAGCGATCCTCCCGCATCGGCGTGGTTTACTCGGATGTGGAGTATATCGATGGCGAGGGCAATGTCTTGCCCTATATCAGCCGGTCTTATCATGAGGGCAAGATTACCGACCGATTGCTTCTGCACAATTTCGTCAATTTCAATTCGGCGCTGGTCAGGCGCGAATGCCTGGAGCACAAGGGTTTTTTCGATGAAGGGATCGCCATGGGGATCGATTGGGACCTGTGGTTGCGGATCTCGACCGCCTATGAATTCGCTTTTTTGAATGAAAAGACTTACGCCTACAGGATCTGGGCAAATCAGATGTCCCACAAGAAGCTGAAGCGGCTGGAGTGCGCCCGGCGGATTTTGCTTAAATTTTTCGAACAGAACCCCGGTGCCGTTTCAGCCGTAGTGGAAAGAAACGCATGGGCCCGGCTCTGCGCTGATTACGGTATGGTGCACGCGGGGTATGGGCAGAATGGCCCGGCCCTTAAGTCTTACGGCCAGGCGTTATTACGGCAACCTTTGTTTGTGCCGGCCTGGAAAGGATTGGTCAAGTTGTTGGTGAGTAACTTCCCGAAAAACAATACTACTGTTCGGTCATAGAATGCACTCTCATGAAGATTAAGTCTCTGCTGTTTCCGTTGGCCCGCGGTTTGGGGTTTTTCGAGTTGACCCGTTACATCGCCAGACGCTATCCGATTATCCTTGTGTACCACCGGTTCGGTCCACGGGCGAAAAATCCTTTTTATACTTCCGTCGGCGCTTTCGAAACTCAGATCCGAATGCTCAAACGCAAGTTCAACCTGTTGAGCCTGCGGCAGCTTTCGGAGTACATCGAATCCGCCGCACCGATTCCCGCCAACAGTGTGGTTCTGACAGTCGATGATGGGTACGAAGATTTCTACACCTATGCCTTGCCGGTGTTGAAGGAATATGCGGTGCCCGCCACCGTGTTTGTCGTCACGGATTTCATTAATGGCAAAGCGTGGCTTTGGCCGGATCGGATCGCTTTCATAATCAAGCAAACCAACCTCGACGAAGTGAGCCTTGATTTTAGCGGAGTCTCTGTTCGCCTGGGTTTGCGGACATGGGGGGAAAAACGGCAGGCCTGGGGCCGGGTGGCCGACCATGCCCTCGAACTCCCGGACACGGAGTGTCGTCGTTTTATAGATGATTTGTCCGGGCGTTTTGCGGTGGAATTTCCCGAGCGGCCGCCGGTCGAATATCGCCCCATGTCCTGGCCACAGGTAGTAGAGGCGTGTCGCGCGGGGGTCGAGATCGGTTCGCATTCTTGCACCCATCCACGGTTGACGCGCGTGGACAACCGGCAGTTGTTCGCGGAGCTGAAGAACTCCAAGGTGGATATTGAGGCCAACATCCAGGAGGAGTGCAGGGCTTTCTGCTATCCTTTCGGCCGCAAGGTGGATATCAGCGATTTGGTGCAAGCGGCCGTTGAACAGGTGGGCTACCGCTATGCGACGATCGGCTACTTCAATTTGGAGGTTACGAGCGAACGCTATGCGCTCAAAAGACTCGGTGCCGGCGGCAATCTGCCGGACTTCATAAAGAAAGTGCATGGCTGGGAAGTATTGCAGACATTTTTCCGCAACCGCCCCTATGATCGTTGAAATGATCGTTGAATCGGAGATCGAGCAATGGCCGATTTGAAATATCGCAAGCTGGCGCTGGAAGGGGAAGACAGCGCGCTTTACTTCGAGCTTTTTCGAAAAGTGTACGGCAATACGGCCCCCCTGGAAAATCGCTGGCAATGGGAATATGTCGGGCATCCGCTGCGCGAGGAGTTGATCATCTACGCGGTTCAGGATGGGCCGGACCTGGCGGCTGTCACCACGCGCCTGCCCTTCGATCTGAAGGTGGGGGATCGGATCGTGCGCTGCTATTTTTCCGTGGATTCCATGGCGTTGTCCTCTTATCGCCGCCAGGGGCTCATGCGCTCGCTGTACGAGTTGGCCATGCGGGAGATGCCGCTGCTCTATTCCAAAGGCGCGGTGCCGGGCATGTACAACCTGCTGCTCAAGTTGGGTTACCAGCCGATAACCCCCAATACCTATCTGGTGAACTACCTGGCGCCGTTCAAATTGCTTTTTGCGCGGGTGGCCGGACGGCCGCCGGCGGTGCGATCGAGCGCAAAAGCATTCCAAGCGGGGGCCGACATGCTGGCCGTGGACCGGTTCGGCGCTGAATTCGACTCTTTTTGGGAGCGTTCGGCCAAAGGCATGGAGGGTATTGTCGTCAAGAACGCGGCCTACATGAACTGGCGTTATAGGGATATCCCCCATAAAAAGTATGCGGCCTATTACGGGATCCAGGCAGGCAAGATTACTTCTCTGGTCGTCCTGGGGAGAAACGGATCGATCGGTAAGATCGTCGATATCCTGTGGGATGGCGAGTGCCCCGGCGAGCCGGACCGGGCCTTGCGCTTCGCCTTGAAGTATTTCAGACACGCCGGCTGCTTTAAGGTCCTGTGCTGGGGAACGCAGCGCAAACTGCGCGAGGCTCTCGGAGCGCGCCGGTTCTTCGATAGAAAGGAGACCCCGCGCTTCAGCACCTATTCGGCATCCCTGCCGATGGCGCAGTTCACGCGGGGAGAAGACTTTCATTTCGTAGACGGCGATGGGGATTACGATTTTCTCGGGTAGCGAACGTGCTCAATTGCCTGGGTTTTTCGCCCCCCTGAGCGGGGGGCGTTTTCAACCGAATATGCGCGTGACATTAAGGGGTACAGTCAACGATAACGGTTCTACTATCCTCGCCACTGATTCCATTCGATGTAGCGACGATTCTCACGGTATGTTGTGTGCCATCGGTGAAGGTCATGGTTTTGGAAACGCGATGCTGGTTGAGCAGTGCATCGGCAAGCATGCCGTAAATGGGCGATAGGTCCGTTTCCGCTGCCTCGAAAAATGCGCCATTGGTCTCTTGCGCGATGCGTTCGATTTCGGCTTGGGAGTTCAAATCCAATCCAATAGTATAGACCGGAACATGTTCCGCCACGGCATATGCGATGGCTTGGTCCAAGGTATAATCAGGGTCATCATTATTGGCATCACTAACGCTGTGGGTGCCGTCCGTCAGCAATATCACGGCCTTGCGCCCTGGCCTTGCGGCTACGTCGGTTACGGATTGATATAGGGTATCGTAGATGTTGGTCTCGAATCCCACTAAACCAGATATTCCGGAGCGCGGTAACACCGGCAATGCGGCCCGCAGGGTGTCTTTATCGCCTGTAAAGGGTACCCTGACAAGGGGATTGTCAGCGAATATTATGATTTCCCCCCAATCCTCCGCTGCCATTTGGTCGATAAAGGAAATGACCGCGGTTTCCATTGTTTCCAGGGTGGCGTTGTCGTCGGTCATGCTGGCGCTGTAGTCCATGGCGAAAACGACTGAAACCGGCGTATCAACGCTTGGGATCGTATCATGGGTAAAGCCGGGCACCAAGGTACCATCCAAATAAAATTCGACATCGCATGACGGGACTTCATTGTTGTTCTGGTCTAGAACCGTGAAATAAACCAGAATCTCTGTGCAGTTCGCGTCGATGTCGTTGATCGACACGGTTAATGTCGGGGTCGGGGTCGGGGTTGGGGTCGGGGTAGGGTCATCGGAGCCACCACCTCCACCGCCGCCGCCTCCGCAGCCCACGATCAGCAGGGTGAAAAAGATTAGCAGGAACTTGGCAAATTTGAACGAAGCGTAACTTTTCCTCATGATTTTTCTCCACTCCTTTCAGAATAAACGGTACAGCGCTATTAGAAAAGTGTTACCTAACTGTTAGGAAACACATTACAATGAATCTTGATGCATTTTCAATACCATTTTGTCAGGGCTCGTGACGCGCGGGAATTTTGTGCTTTTTTGTGCCTAAAAATCATCTTGTTACCACGCGCTTGCGTGGGATGCATGGGAATGGATGCCCATTTCACATGCATGGACAGCGGGGTAAGTGTGAAGTTCGATTCCTATAAAAGAGTGGTCCAATCCGATCTGCACCGCTACCTGCCGGGTGCGGGCATATCTTCTTTTTTGAGGCTCTATCGCAGCCAGCCGGGTTTCAGGTATTCATTCTGGATGCGCACGGCGTACTATCTAAAAGGAGCTTCATCCTTTATATTCCCGCTCTATGTTGTGAGCAGGATGGTGCTGAAACATCTCGAGTATAAATTCGGGATCAGCATTCCTTATAATATGGTGATCGGGCCCGGGTTTTATATCGGCCACTTCGGCGGTATCGTTGTTAATTCCCAATGCAGGATCGGCGCCAATTGCAACATCAATCATGGGGTAACGATAGGCGCGACATATGGAGGCAAGCATCCGGGTGTCCCGGTCATCGGTAACGGCGTCTACATAGGGCCGGGAGCGATGATCATCGGCGGCATCACTATCGGCGATAATGTGGCGATAGGCGCCGGCAGTATCGTGACCAAGTCTTTGGTAGACAATGCTGTAGCCGCCGGCAATCCGGCCAGGGTTCTGTCCTACAAAGGGTCGGTCGATTATATCGTCAATAAGGTTTGATGGCGCTATTGGGACCAGCGGGGGCATTTGAACAGAAACTTACGGTTTCGGCCCTGCGGCTTTATCTCAAACCATATTGGTCCTTCATTCGAAGGTACTTATACAGGGTTTCTCGGCTGATGCCGAAATCACGGGCGACCTGGGCCTTCTTTTTACCTGAGGCTACATGTTGTACCCTGGCTTCAGCCGCTTCAGCATCGGTTAATGAGCGTTTGCGGCCTTTATAGACACCGCGCTTTCTGGCAAGGGCTATGCCTTCGCGTTGACGTTCACGGAGTAAAGCACGTTCGAATTCAGCAAACGCTCCCATTACCGACAGCATGAGTTTAGC
>JBAQGR010000441.1:0-13462 GCA_049287895.1 Desulfatitalea sp. | reverse complement strand
GGCGTCCGGACTGGGGGAGAACATTTCAAACGGGGCGTAGACCCGTTCCTGGGCCGTGCCCTGCACGAATCCGGTGACCTGGGTCACGCTGTAAGCCTTATAGTTGCGGTCATTGCTTCCCGACGGTCGGACCAGATATTCGCTCTTGTGATGATCCAGACGGATGGGGTCCGCGCTGTGGGGAAAGAGATTGATGGCCGGGGTCGCCGCCAGCGCGAAACTCTCTTTGCGCACCCGCGGCAGCGCAAACGACGGATTGTGCAGCTCGAAGCGGATCTCGAAGCGATTGGACTCGCCCCGGCGGGTCCATTTTTGCCATCCGCCCAGGTCCAGAAATAAAAACTTCTCGGGCAGGATGAAATACTCCTGGATAAGACGATACCCGGGAAACGACTGGGACGGATAGGGCAAAATAGTCTCTTCGGCGCCGAACCCCACAGGCATCAAGTGATCGGGCGTCAAAAAACACGGTTCACCTTTATCCATTGGGATTAGTACTATCTGGCGCAGATGCCGGCGCAGCAACAGGTAGATTTCAGCGGCCTGCATGGCGTTGCCCGCCAGGTAGAACCGCAATTGCTCCGGTTGCCACTCGCCGAGCTTGAGGTCGTTCAGGGCCATGGTCAAACAGATGGCCGGCGGTCGACCCGCTTTTTCTTCCAGCAGGGCCTGTTCCAGCGCCAGGGGATGGACATCCACATCGTAGCAGGTCTGGAACAGGCAGGAGGTGCCGTCCACCGGCTCGGAGGCCAGCTGTACGCCCCTATTTACGCGCACGATCTGCTTGATGTTCTCCTTGGGCGCGAAGGCCACGATGGTGGCGGCCGGAATCGGGCGCAGATAGTGCGGCCAGATGAGTTGAAAGAGTTCCTGGATGATTTCGGGAAAGTCATCGTCCAACCGCTGGCGCAGCAGCGCCGTCAGGAAGGCCACCCCCTCCAGGAGCCGCTCGGCATCCGGATCGGTGGACATTCCGCTGAGCATGGGCGCCACGGCCGGGTGCAGCTTGGAAAACTCCGCACCCAACTCGCGCAGATTGGCCAACTCTTTTTGGAAGTATTGGTTATACATGCGCCTCTAACTCTTCACTGTAAATCGTCCGCCGGCATCCAGCACGCTGTCGAAGGTGACCGAATCCTTGCCCTCCTTGAGCAGCATGCGGGCCGAAATCTGAAAACTGAGCGTCAAATTGTCTTTTTCCTCT
Organism: Desulfatitalea sp.; assembly: GCA_049287895.1. Lineage (GTDB taxonomy): Bacteria > Desulfobacterota > Desulfobacteria > Desulfobacterales > Desulfosarcinaceae > Desulfatitalea. The sequence goes on along the minus strand of JBAQGR010000441.1, from coordinate 12,258 downwards.
CCCAGAATAGCGACCTTTATCGCTTGCAGCCTGGGTTCGTAACGCTCGATGGTGTTGCGGATGGCCCGCTCGATGGCCCGCTGGGATTCGGGATAGCCGCTCATCATCTCGGTGAAGTCGGGGATACCGTAATCTTCGGCGATGGGCACATTGCCCTGACGGGTGTTGAGGATGCGCTGGAGATGCTCCTGGACCGACCGGATCATCTGCTTGGGGTCTTCGGTGACGCGACGGCTCGGGTTCTTTGCCATCACGCGTATGCGATCCAGGAGCCGGTGCTCGCGCATCTTCACATCCCGAGAGGCCTCCCTCGTGCGACCGCCCGAGGGAGGCCATCACATTAAGACTTGGGTGCCCGCCAATCATCCGATCCCGAAGTGCCGCCCACCTCGTGGGTCCAGGTGATCTTGCGGTAGGTAAAGGCCACATCTTCCAGGTGGGTGAAGTGGGATTTCGTCGGATCCTGGCAGTTGGGCATGTAGGCGTTGATATCGACGATGATCGAGTCTTCCAGCTCGATGGTGAAGTAGTGCTCTTGGTTGCCCTCGGCGCTGGTGCGGTAGAATTTCAGCTTGCACTTGGTCAACCGTTCACCCGTGGTCAGCGCGGTGTAAAGCAGCGGCGACGATTTATCGAACACCTTGGTGATCACGAGCGGTTTGTGCACGCGCTGGCCGGTGGGCTGGCCGCTTTGGGGATCCCGGGGAATGGACACCGTATGGCTGAATGCTTCCACCAGGATCTCGTTTTCGTGCCCTTCCTGGTAAACATTGCCCACGCTATCCTGGGTGAAAGTGCCCTGGGTGATTGCACCTTGGCTGGTGCCTTCGACGGTAAGATACGCTGGGGTCGGCATACTCTCTTCTCCTTTTTACGATTGGGTTTATTCTTTATCCAACTTTCCAACCAGTGACAGAGTAAAAAACGCGCCCATGTACTTGAAGTGGGGGCGCACCTTCATTCCCACCCGATACCATCCAGGCTCGCCTTCCACGCTTTCCACGGTGATCTGGGCCTGACGCAACGGTCGCCGGCTGCGCACGGCCGCCGGCGGATTGTCCTGGTCGGCCACATACTGACGGATCCATTGGTTCAGCTCGCGCTCCAGGTCGGAACGCTCTTTCCAACTGCCGATATTCTCCCGCTGGATCACTTTCAGGTAGTGGGCCAAGCGGTTGGCCACATACATATAGGGCAACTGAGTGCCCAGCTTGTAATTGAGCTCGGCGGCCTTGCCCTCTTCACTGATGCCGAAGTTCTTGGGTTTCTGCACCGAGTTGGCGGAGAAGAAACAGGCGTTGTCGCTGCCCTTGCGCATGGTCAGGGCCATAAAGCCCTCTTCGGCCAGCTCAAACTCCCGCCGTTCGGAAATCAGTACTTCGGTGGGGATCTTCGTCTGCGTGGCCCCCATGGCCTCGAATTTATGCAGGGGCAGATCTTCGACCGTGCCGCCGCCCATGGGGCCGATGATGTTGGTGCACCAGCGGTACTTGGCAAAGCTGTCGGTCAGCCGCGCGGCGAAGGCAAAAGCGGTGTTGCCCCACAGATAGCGCTCGTGGGAGCCGGAGACATCCTCTTCGTAGTTGAAGGATTTGACCGGCTGGGTGTCGCGTCCGTAGGGCAGGCGCAGTAAAAAGCGCGGTGTGGTCAGGGCCACGTAGCGGGCGTCTTCCGATTCCCGGAACGATTGCCACTTGGTATATTGAGGGCCTTCGAAGATCGAGTGCAAGTCTTTCAGGTTGGGCAACTCGTTGAAGCTGTCCACGCCGAAAAACTGCGGGCCGGCCGCGGCGACGAACGGCGCATGCGACATGGCTGCCACGGCCGCTACGTACTGCAACAGTTTGATGTCCTGGGGCCCCGGACCGAAATCGTAGTTGGCGATGATATTGCCGTAGGGCTTGCCGCCGAACTGGCCGTATTCCGCCGTGTAGGCGATTTTGTAAAGACCCGATTTCGGGATCTCCGGCGAATCCTCGAAATCTTCGAGCAGCTCTTCCTTGGTAGCGTTCATGATTTCGATTTTGATGTTCTCTCTGAAATCGGTGCGATCCACCAGGAACTTCAGCGAACGCCAGGCCGACTCGAGCTTCTGCACCTGAGGGTGGTGAAGAATGGCATCCAACTGCGCGCTGAGCTTCTGGTCGATCTCGGCGATAAAATCGTCGATCAACGCGTTGGAGACCTTGTCCACCTTGCGGCCGGGCTCGATCAGTTGAGCCAACAGGGCCTCGACCCCTTTTTTGGCAATGGCGTAGCCGTCGTCGGCCGGTTTAAGCTTGGTAGCGGTGACGATATCATCCAACAGCGAGACGGACTCGGCGGCCTGGGCTTCCGGCGCCGCCTTCTGTATTTCCCGTTCTTCAGCCATATACTCCCCCCTTTCTATTCTTTATCGAGATTGAGCTCTTTGAGCAATTTTTCCCGGGCCGACGCATCCTTGACGATCTCCTGAATCTTCTTGCGGAATTCAGGACGATTGCTCATGGGCCCTTTCAAGGCATTCAGGGCTTCGCGCAGCTGAAGCAATTTGTTGAGTTCCGGCGTGTTTTGGGCGATGGTCTCGGGATTGAAATCTTTCATGGATTCAAACTTGAGATTCACGCTGACCTCTTTGTCCGCATCGCCGGAGAGTTTGTCCGGCACGGTCACGTCGAGCTTGAGGTTCTGGGCCTTCATCACTTCGTTGAAGTTGTCTTTATCGATGTTGGTCGGCTCGCGCTCCTCGATCATGCGGTCATCGGGTCGCAGGGTGAAATCGCCGACGACCAACATCTTCAAGGGCAGTTCCACCTCTTCCTTGGCATCCCCGGTGGCCGGTCGGTAGACAATGTTGACACGTTCTTTGGGGGCGACGGTTCCTTCTTTGGCCATGGCTTTTCTCCCTTTCTACGGGTTCAGGTTTTACTTTTCTATTGCTCCAGTTCTTATTTATTCAATCTTGATAGACCCGTAAAAAGTCGCCTGGGGCTTGTTGGTGTCATCCCCGCGAAGGCGGGGATCCAGTTATTTCATTTGGTTCCGGACTCCCGCCTGCGCGGGAGTGACGGTTCTCGGACTTCTTACGAGTACATCAATCTTCATCCTTCTGCTACCCTCCCAGCCGCAACGCCGCGGTCGGATCGACTTTGGCCAGGCGGTGCAGCAAATCCATGGCGCGGCTTTTATGCTCGCCGGCGCTCTGGGCGCTGAATCCCTGCCAGGCGGCGGTGAGTCCTTCCAGGGCCAGGGCCGGGTCCCAGCGTTCCAGGTCGAAGGCATCGATATCGGCCAAAATCTGCTCCAGGTGCGGTAAGGCCATTTGGGCTTTCTTCGACTCCAGCAGCACATTGGCAATCGCCAGGCGCCAGCGCATTTTAAGGCCGTGGCCCGCGCTTTGCTGCATCTGCTGCTGCAACAGGGCCACCGCTTCCACCAGGTTCTTTTTGCGCGCCAGGGTTCGGGCCTTCTCCACCACCGGTCGGAGCGAACCTTCGTCGGTGGCGCCGGCCGGCGCTTCGCCGGCGCTCTCCGGACCGGCCTGCCCGGACGAGCGAATGCTCTTGAGCCACGCCTGGGTCTGGGCGTCGGCAAACGGCATGCCGTCACTAAAGCGCAAATTTTCCAACCCGGGCAAGCGTTGCAGCAGACCGGCGGTCTCGTGGCCCACGGCCGTGCGCGCCGGCTGGTGGTCGGCGCCCAGGTCGTTGAGCGCTTCGGCCACATAGCGATTCAGATCCAGCCAGAAGATATACTGGGAGAACTTCTGCTCGGCGTTCTGGATCAGGGCCGCCCAATGGCCTTCGGCGCGCAGGGTCGCGATGGCGTCGACCACCTGGGGCGGCGGCGGCACGATCTGGGTGGTGCCGTCGGCATTGGGCGGCGGGTCTGTCACCTTGGCCCAACCGGCGATGCGCCGATAGCGATAGGAGAGCGGGCTTTTCAGATCGTTCTGCAAATGAAACAGGCTGGTCTGGCGCAGGCGCTGAAAGGCGGCATCCGCGGCGCGGCGCGCCTGGGCCTCGTCTGTAATGGCCGCACTCATGGCGTCGTCGGCCGGGGCCGGTGTTGCCGCGGCCAGCGGCGATGCCGGGGCACTCGGACCCGGCGCAACGGGGGCTTGAGCCGCGGCGGGTTGCGCGGCAGCGGCCGCCTTCTGCACCGCAAACCCGTCCACGCGCCGTTGCAGTGCCCGCAGCAGCGGCGCGTCGGGCATCTTTTCCGCCAGGAGGGCGTCGATGCCTTGCAAATGGGTTTTGATGCGTTCGACCTTTTCGGCCGGCAGCGGCGGCGGATTGAGCTTTTGAAGCTCGGTCTCGGAGCGCTCCAACCACCACTGGATGGCCGCGGCCCGGCCGCGCATGCGCCTCAGCGGTGGATAGAGCCCCTCCCAGTGGGCGGCCAGCAGATCGTGCAGAACACGCACGCCGTCGTCCATTCCATCGATCTGGCGGGTGCACACCAGGGCTACGGCCAGGTAACCGGCGATGGTCAGATCCTTGGATTTATTTTTGAGGATCAGGGCCGAATTCTCCGCGACACGGACCCAATCCACCTGCCCGGAAGCAGTCGGGGAGCTCAATTTGTCGATTTCGGCCTGGACGAGTTCGTACTCCGGCTCGTAGCGCGCTTCACCGCCGCAGGGAGCATCTTCTCTGATCGCTGTTTTACCCAGTGTAGTGAAATCCATTTTTACGCCACGCTCCATAGCCTCACGAAATCGGCGGTTCCCAACGGTTGCAGAATCACGGCCAGATAGGCCTGCCGGGGGCTGCCGCCCAAAAAAACGGCCCTGGGGATGTCGTCGCAGCAGGCTTTCAAACCGGCATGCCAGCTCAGAGCGGTCTGGCTGGAATCCATACCGCCGCTGTCATTCAAGGCAACGATGGCCCGGCCGCTCCGCCGCAAATCGGCCTGGCAGGCCTGCCATGGATCTCCCCCCGCACTTTCCATCCCGGGGTCAGCCGCCTCGCCTTCTTGGCCGGGAGCCTCCAACTGTCCGAGCGCATCTGCCAGCGCTTTCAGATCCTCATAGTGGTGGACCGCAAACCGCTCGATCCGTCCCCACGTTTTTGCCAGCCGGCTGGGCAACAGCGGCCAGCGCAGCTCCCACTCCTTCAAGGGACCCTCGCCGACCACCAGCAGCGGAAAAGGCCGGCCGATGCGATCGCTGCTGTCGCGTCCGACGCCGCAAATCAGCTGCCCCTTCTGAGCGCCCCGCAGCCAGAAGCGCCAGGAGCAAGGTTCGTGGCTGTTCGGGCGGCTGCGTTGCCATTGGTCATACCCTTTGGTCATCCAATCGGCCAGGGCCTCCATCAACGGCGTGCTGTCGCCCACATGGATGTAATCGGCCGCCGCCGGATGCTTGCCGACCGCTTTCCAGCGCCAGCTATGGTGCTGTGCGCTCAATCCCAGCATGCGACGATCTTCCGTGGCGGCGAACCCGGGGCGTTGTATAAAATCGCCAGGACTTCGTTTTGGCCTTGGAACTGGTACTTGGCCTTGATGAACTGGATGTTCATGCGCCGCAAGGCCGCTTCGTCCGCGGGAAATTCATCGCGGTTGAAGGTGCGCTGACCACTCTTGAAATCGTTCAAGAACTTGGCGAAGGCGTTGTTACCGCCATAACTCTTGGTCAGGACCAGATTGCCCACCGAAATCTGAAAGAGCACATCCCCGCAATCGGCGGGCGACCAGACAAAGTCTTTGGCCACCGGATAGTTCAAATTCTCCAGACGCGTAGTACCATTCGCGCACTGCAACTCAAGCATGGTGGCATGGGGCTGCAACTCCGCATCCCGGTTGGTGTCGGTGGGATAGGCCTGGACCTTGACGGTATAACTGCTCTTGGTGGGCCGCGCGGCCTGGGCTCCCTTGCTCAGGTAGGCCAAAAACTCCGCGCTGAACGGTATCTCCATATCCATGGCCCGCTTGGCATAGTAACCCTTGGCCAACCCGCGGGTGACGAACGGGTCGGCCGCACCCTTGAGAAATTTGGTGGCATAGCCGTCGCTGCCCATCATGAGTTGGGCCATATCCCGATCCGCGCTGACATCCTGGAGTTCTACCAGCACCTCCTTTTCCCACGACGCCTGGAGCTGGCAGGCGGCTTCGCGCATGATGTACTTCTGCATGAAGCGCAGATTGCCCGCGGCCAGATCCCAAAACAGTGCTTCGCTTTCATCCTGCCGATCGGCCATGATGGCTTTGATCTCATCCATGGCGCGCTGGCCGTTCCAAAAGGGCGAGTCGCCGGTGGCCGGGTCCTGCTGGAAGAGCGCCACGGCCAGATCGAAGGCCACTTTGCGCGAATCGCCGGCTTTGACCGTCACCTCCAGGGCCTGTTGGTAGGCCGCCATGGCCTTGGCGGCGCTGAGCTGGGCCTGGGTGTCCAAGGGCGTGCGGATTTTGACGCCCAAAGCGCGCTCGGCCTTCTTGATGTTCGCGGTCACCTTGCGGGTGGCCTTCTGGATCAACCCTGCCTTTTCCAGGTCGGCGACTTTACTTCCCTGGGCCTCTTTGCGCACATCCTGCCAATCGAAAGCCAGCCCGACCCACGAGGGCACCGCCGCCTCGGGATCGAAGGCTTGGAACTCTTCGGTGATGCGCCGGATCAGACCGAAGTAGGGACCGGCGTCGGTGGGCAGCCGCTTGGCCAAGGTCTGCCACTGCTCTTTCTTTTGAAGCAAAGCGATCCCCTTGTCAAAGGACCGACCGAAATCCCGCCAGGCATCGAAGTAGTTTTTCTGGTACCACGCGGCAAAGGCCGCCTTGCCGCTTGCAATGATCAAGGGATCGAAGAGGGCGGCCTCGATCTCCACGATGGCCGCGTCTATTTTGACCTTGCCCGCTTGAGTAAAGGCCGGCGGTACCAAGGCACCCTCGGTGCCGGCGGCACCGCCCCAGAAATCCTGAAGCGTAACCGCCGCAAGCTCGGGATCGGCATTGACCCAATCGGCCAGCCAGTTGAGGGTGATGCCCGGCTTGGTCAAAAGATGCTTGAGCCATGTCTGCAAGTGGGTCAGTTCGGTGTTCAGGCGATTGTCGTCATTTTCCCAGGCAATGGCATAGAGATATTCGTTGACGATCTTGTTCTGCATTTCGGGAATGACTTCCGCACGCCCGAGCAGCGCGGCGCCGTAGGCCGGCTGGGGCCGGGCCGTCAGCTGCGCCAAACTCTCCTGGGACAAGCGCGCTTTGAGCAGATTGATGCGGCGCACCAGGTGGGCCACATGGGCGCCGAACACCGGGCTGGGCGTGGCCGAACCGAAAGCGGTCATGCGCTCGGCCATGCTTTTGTCGAATCCCTGGAGAAAACCATTCTGGAAAAGGGCGACATACTTTTGCTTCAAGCCGATTTCCACCTGAATGCTTTCGTCGAGTCCCAGCCGCGGAATCCACCAGTTGCGGTTCTGCCGTTCCACCTGCAGGACGGCTTCGCGGAAACGATCCATGGTCATGACATCGGCCACCAGCTCGCCTTGCAGCAAGGCCGGTTTTTGAAACTCCTGACGCACGTCCGAAAGCGCGCTGAGGTTCTTCACGAAGCTGTAGCTGAGCAGACCGCAGGCGGCCACCACCAGGGCGATCCAGGCCGTGAGCCCCAGATTGCGGGTGAGCCGCCGCCACTCCTGCATATGACTGGTCGGCTTAAAGAGCTGACGATCCGCGGGCAGGATTCGGGAGAAGAAGTCGTGCAGGAAAAGACCCTTGTTGGTCCCTTTGAGCACGTCGCGCGCCTGGATCAATCCCAGGGCACTGAGGAAGTGGGAAAAGGGTGTGCCCTCCTGGCGGCCACTGCTGAAAAAGATGCCCCGCAGCAAAGGGGTTTCCTGATAGGGATTTTCCTGAAAAGCGCTCTGCACGAAGGCGGTGAGACCCGCCTTGAGCTTTTCAAACTCTTCAGGGAAGAGCAGCATGGCCGCGGCCGCGCCGCTGTTCCGGGCGCGATGCAACAGCAGCAGACGCAACTCGCGCAGCCGGTCGCCCACCGTGGCCACGGCCTTGTCGATCACGGCGCCCGCATTGCCGGAGAGCGGCTGGTTCACGTAGCCCATGGCCTGATTCAACGAGGCTTCGGGCAGTTGATCGCAAAAGTGGGTGGCGCCCTGGATCAGATCGCACTTGGTCACCAGGACATAAATCGGAGGGCGGGCGCCGATCACGCGGGTCAGCTCCTCGATACGCTTGCGGATGGTGCGGCCGTCTTCAGCCAAGGCTTCCGGCGCGCCCTGGGCCAGGCGGTCGGCGGCCACGGTGACCACCAGGCCGTTGAGCGGCTCTTTTTTACGGAAGCGCGCCAGCAGTGTTAAAAACTTCTGCCACTCCTCCTTGTCGCGCCCCTCGTCCACCGGCAGGGCATAACGACCGGCCGTATCGATCAGAACAGCCTGCTCGAAAAACCACCAGTCGCAGTTGCGCGTGCCGGAGATGCCCGAGGTCCGGCTCACATCGCCGAAGGGCGACGATAGCCGCGCGCTCTGGATGGCGGTGGTCTTGCCCGATCCGCTCTCGCCGATCACCATGTACCAGGGAAGAACGTAGAGCGGGTTGCCCAACTTGCGCAGATGGGACTGGCGCAGCGCCTCGATGGCCTCTTTCCAGCGCGCCTGCAACTCCTTGGCCGTGTCCTGCTCCTTGGGCGCCAGACCTTGCCGGCCGGCCTCGTCCTGGGCGATGACCTGATGGACGAACATCTGCTCCCGGCGCCGCATCAACACTTTGCGCACCACCACCGCCACCAGCGCCGCGCCGGCCAGGCCGACGAGCAGAAAGAATCCCACCCACCACGGCCAGCCGATCCACAAGGCCAGGCCGAAGAGCAGCAGGAGCAACAAGGCCACCAGAGTAAAGATCAGTATTCCTTTAAAGAGCGTTCTTAGCATCTGTTTCATCTACTGTACCGCACCCATGAGGTTAGCGCCGATGTTGCCGAGTATAAACTTATAGATGAAGAACAAAACCACGCCGAGCACCGGGGGTAGTCCCGCGGCCAGCAGCGTGAAAGCGGAAAAGCGCCCGCCGCCCCCACCCTTAGATCGGATCATCGCCGCATCGCCGTCGACCCGGGGATAGGCTTCGGGAAAAAGCTCTTCCTTGTCCAGGGAAGGGATGCCCATGGAACTGCCGCTCAGCAGCTTGAGATTGGAGCCGCGCAGCTGTTCGAGCATGAAGTCGTCCCCCTCGTGGCAGTATTGGCCGCTGAAGCCCAGGGCCAGGCACAGGTAGTACACTTCGCGCACGTCGCGCTGATGCGGGCCGATGGTGTTGAGCCGTTCGAAGAAGAGTTCGCCGGCATCGGCGGTCTGATAATACTGCCGCTGCAACTGTTCGCGCTGCCACTGCTGGCGGCCGGCCCATTGGGAGGAGAGAATGGTTTCGTCCACCCAGGCAAACACCGCGAAGCGGGCCAGATTGAAATCCTCCTGGCTGAAGCGCCCGCGTTCGAGGCAGGCTTCGCCTTGGGTGATCAGCCGGCCCATGTTGGCGCGCACCTGTTCATACGAGGGGGCCGCGCCGCCCTCATTGCGCACCACCAGGGCGGTGTAGGCGATGATTTCCATGAAGCAATCGGACAAACGCATGGCGTCAACTCCTTCCCACGGCCATCAGTTCGACCTTCAGATCCGCGGGAGCCGTATCCCAGTACAAGGCCAGGTTCTTGCCCTTCTGCACCTGGGCCCACTGATCGCTGTGGTGATCCACCTGAAAATAGAGGGCACGACCGCGCCGGGGCAGCTCCTGCGGCGGCGTCGCCAGGTGAGCCATGCCCACGCCGGAGAGCGAACGCGCGATGAGGATCGGCAACGATTCGCGGCTGCCCAGCTTGGCGATGCGGTCCAGGGCCGGCAGCACCTGCTGGGGATCGGTCTCGGTCTCCATCACCAGGTAGAAGCGGTTGCGGCCGTCGAAGATGGCCGGCGGCAGATCGGCGCCGAAATAAGTGCCGTCGAACATCAGCGGCAGGATATACTCCGGACCGGCCGTGATCTGATCGAGCAGTTGGGTGATCAGGGCCAGGGCCGAAGCAAAGCTGGGTCCGAGGTCAATGTGATTGTACTCTAAAAGAAGCCGCTGGCCGGCCTGGTTCTCTCCGGTAAAGGAGATGTCGCCGGAGAAGGTCGACAGTTCACTGATGAGTTGGCCGAGCAGTCCATAGACCGACCAGGGATGCCCGTGCCGGGCCGCCGTGATGTGGCTCAGCAGGCTGGCGTAACGATTGAGCGAGCGCAGGGCCAGCAGATAGACCATGTCGCGAGCCCCAAATTCAGCCGAGTGCAATCCGCGGTCGCGCTTGTACGCCTCCAACTGACGGCTGCGGGCACCGATCTGATCGCGGATCTCCTTGATGATTTTGAAGAGGGTCTCATCGGCCCCCACCGAAAGACAAGGCGGCACAAAGTGCGGCGAAAGACGCACCTGCTCCTGGTCGCGCTCCAGCCGGGCGATGGGGATCAATTCATAGTCGCCCAGTTGATCTCTTTCGGACTCCCAGAAGATCTTCAGGAGATACGTCAGCTTTTGCACATCGGCGTGGGGTCCGTCCTGGTGGAGATCCGGCACCTGGACGGCCGTATTGGCCGTGACCCAGCGGGTGTTCACATCGACCCCATGGGTCTCATCGGCCACCATGGTCACATTGCGGCCGGAGAGATTGAATTTGCGCAGGCCGAGGTAAACGTTGAAGTGCTGGCTGCCTTTTTCCCAATCCGTCTCGAACGATCGCGGCATAACCACCGCATTGCCGGGCAGCTCCACATAGGTCATGTCGGGAAACAGGAAGCAGCCGTCGGTGAGATGGAAAGTGCGGTTTCCCAAGGCGGCCGCCGGCACGCTATACCGGCCGACCCCCCAAAAATGGGGTTGCAGGTATTGCTTGAGCGGAAGATTCAAATCCTCCTGGTAGCGGCTGCTGAGCTGCAGATGCTGGGGCTGCAGGAACAACCCCTGGTGCCAAAAAAGCGGTTTTTCCATTCGATCCTCTACCTTATCATTTAATCTGCTGCGGCCCCAATTCCAGGGTGACGGTCAGCGGGCCGGGCTTGGATGTCTTGGTGCGCTTGATGACCCCTTTCTCTTCGACCACCACCGGTATGTCGTAGAGCCGGATCATGCGCTCCTTTTGCAGCTTGTAATAACCCGCCACCACGGCCACGTACTTGGCCCCTTCGGCCCGATCCAGGTTGACGTTCATATCCTGACCCGGATGGACGATCAGGCGCTTGGCCGTGGCCACGCTGCCATCGAACAAGCTGCATTCGAGCAGCTTGTAAATGCCGGCCGGATCGTCGGAGAGCTGGTTGAAGGTGTTGGGGTCCCTGAGCTGGTAGACGCACAGCACCAGGGTGTGGGAAACGCCGTTGTCCAGATTCAGTTTCGCATCCGCCTTCACATGGATTTGAACCGCATCCTTGGCATAACTCCACTCGGTGGGCGGCAGCGGTTGCGTCGCGCAGGCCGCCAGCCCGAACACTACCATACACAGCAGGGCACCAGTTCTACATCGCATCGAAACGACCTCCTTACTTTCGGCTGAAAGCCTGACAGTTCTTTTCAAACTCCCGCAAGAAATCTTCCATGAAGCGACCCGATTCGTACCAGCGTTTGATCCGGTCGATCTTCTCCTTTAGAATATCGAAATCTTCGGCTTTGCGCATGGGTCCGATCTTCAATCCGCCGCTGCGCTCGGCGGCGATCTTTTCCGTATCGATGGTTTGCACGATCTGGCCGACCTTGACTTGGGCGGCCTTCTTGAACGCCTCCTGGGTGGTGAGAAAGGCATCGCTGATCCGCCCCAAATAGGCTTCCAGGGATTGGGTTTGGTCTTCGCCTTCCAGATGATCCCCGATAAACTGCCGGATGGTCTCTTCTCCCTGGCCGGCGTTGCCGGAAAGGGTCGTATTGATGACCCGGATCAATTGGTTCAAGGCGTTGAAGATGGTGTTCAACGATTGGGCCAGCCGTTGAAGCAGTTCGCCGGAGGAGAGATCGTCGGGGGTCACCTTGCGGCCCAGAAGTAGACCGCAGACGCGGGTGAGCACCTCCTTGTCCGCCCCTGTCTCCGCTCCCCCGGACGCCGTGGGTTGGAATCGGGCCATGACCTGTTGCACGATGTCCCGGCCCTGCTCCGCGGAGCAATCGGTCAGCCGCAAGTGGAGCAGTGCTTCGATGGCCTGGGGCGCGGTTCGGGGGTCGGCCTGATACACGTCGCGGATTTCGGCGGCCAGCTGGGGCACCAATTGAACGGCGTTCATGGTTTGGGCCTCCTGCCTTTGGCCG
>JBAQGR010000440.1:0-20003 GCA_049287895.1 Desulfatitalea sp. | reverse complement strand
TACCCGCTGGCCCGGGCCCTGCAGCGTTCGCGCCGGGACGGAACTCTATCCGAACACTTCGCCGTACTCCGGGAAGCCCATTGCCGCGGGTTCGAGCGGGGACCGCGTCAAACCGCACGCCAATGGGTGCAAAACCAGGGCGCCCAAGAGGGCCTGGCCGCCAACGACCAGCTGATGGAGTTGATTGCTCTTAAAAACCGGATGCGTCCCGGCCCCCTGGACGCCGACCATCAGCAATGTGTGGTCATGGCTTTCTACGACCTGGACCGGCTCAAACAAGAGGCTGCCGAGGGTCGGTTGATCGGCCTGACGTCGGAATCCTTACCGCCATTGCCCGCGCCGGAAGATGATTTCGGCTGGCTGGCCTGGGGCCTGGCATGGGTCCGGCGGGCGCTGTTCGGCGGCGGGCGCTGATAGATCCGTTAAGAATGCCCGCTTTCCCCGGAACGACGACAAAAAGGCAGGATGACTTATTGCGGGACCATCCGCAATTGATCGATAAAGCCCTGCAAATTGCAGGAAACGCGACGCCCGTCTTCACTCGGCCGGCTGGTCTTTGAGACCAGCAACCGGCGTGAGGCCTTGATCAAATCGGCGCTCTTGTCCAGGCGCGCCATATCTTCAGGCGAGGGCGAAGCGGTCAGCTTCACTTCCACGGCCCACAACTCGTTCCCGAAATCCAGTACCAGGTCCAACTCATGTTGGTCGCTGGTCCTGAAGTAATAGGCGCTGTAATTACTTCCCTGGGATGTAAGTTCTCCCAATGCTTGTTCGATGACGAATCCCTCCCAGCTGGCGCCGACCCACGGTTGGGCCAACAACACCCCCTCGTCGGGCACGTTGAGCAGTGCGTGCAGCAAACCGCTGTCCCGCCAATACACCTTGGCGCTCTTAACCAGCCGTTTGCGGATATTGACCCGATAGGATGGCAGCCGCCGAATCAGGAAAGCGCCAATCAGGTAATCGAGGTGGCTGTTAACGGTGTGGTACGATAACCCTAAGCTTTTCCCAACTTGGGAAGCGTTCCACACCTGACCGTGCAGCGCGGCCAACATGCGCAACAGTCGATCCGTGGTCTGTGGCTTGGCGGTCAACCCCCAGATCGGCAGGTCGCGCTGGGCCAGCAACGCCAGGTAATCCAGTTGCCAGCGCGGATACCGCTTGGGTTCCAATACGCCGCCGTCCGGGTAGCCGCCATGCAACCAACGCCGCGCCCGCGACGTCTTTGGTTTCAATTCCGATAGCAGAAACGGCGTCAACTCGACCAACGACAGTCGCCCCGCCAATGACTCCGACACATGGCGCATCAGCGCGGGGGACACGGAGCCCAGAAGCAAAAACCGGCCCATGCGCTTGCGCTCCTGGTCCACGGCCCCCCGCAGGCGCGGAAAGACCTCGGGCCAGGATTGGGCCTCGTCCAGGATCACCAGCTCCTTTTCCGTAACGAGGCGCTCCCACCCGAGGTCCAAGCGCAAACGCTCGGATGGTTGCTCCAAATCAAAATAAGCGCCGCCAATGGCTTGTGCCAGGGTGGTCTTGCCGCATTGACGCGGCCCGACCAAAGCCACGGCCGGATAGGCCGCCAAGCGTTCCATAATTTGATTTTGAATCTGCCGTTGAATCATGATTTGCATTATAGAAATAAATTTCTAATTTGCAAGTACAGAGTTGGCCCGACGACTTCAAACATTCACCTTTCCCTTGACACGCCCGCGGCTTTTGCGTAAAGAAACGGACCAGTGCAAGGGCGCCATGAAGACGCCGGACTGAAAGCAGAGCCAAACCACGGCAGTATCGATCCAAATTAAATGCGCCCAAAAAAGGCGCTGCCACAGATCACGAATACCATAGGCGGCACACCGCTGCGCCGATATAGCTGGCGCTGCCGCCAATGACATAACAATCGAGGCCGGGAAGGTCGCATTGGGAAGAATCCCAAGAGTCGATCTACCGGCCTTTTTGTTTTGGAAAATTAGGAAAGGAGCCATTTTGCCGACACCGAGGAGAATTTTAACCTGGATCGTCTTGTTGCTGCTTTGGACGCCGCCGGCGCTGCGATCTGAAACCGATGATGTATCCACACGGATCGAACGGCCGGTGCAAGAGGCCATCGCCACGCGCCAGGCTACCCAGCGCGAAGAAGAGCAGTGGCGCGACGCAAAAGAAAAACTGCTGGCCCGTTATGAGGCCTTGGAACAGGAGAATGAACAACTGCGCTCCCAAAAAGAGACGATGCGGGCCGCGACAGCGACGGCCCGTGAGCGCATCGCGGCCAAGGATAAGCAATTGGCCGACATCCAGCAAATCGCCGAACGCATCGAACCTTTTTTGGACGAAACCATGGCCGAGCTGCGCCAGCTACTCACCCAAGGCCCGCCCTTTCTGATTGCCGAACGGCGGCAGCGGCTTGAAAACCTGGAGACGATCCATCATGACCCCGACATTGCGATCAGCGAGAAGTATCGCAAGGTGATGGAAGCCTTGCTGGTGGAGGCGGAGTACGGTTTCACCATCGAGGTCTATCAACAAACCGTTCGGGTGGACAACCAAGAGGTGATAGTCGATATCCTGCGCCTGGGCCGACTGGCTCTTTTTTTTCTGACCCTGGATCGCGGGCAGTGCGGCTTTTACAACGAGGCCGCCGGTGCCTGGCAACCCCTGCCGGCAACGCACCGCGAGACCATCGCGAACGCCGTCGACATCGGCGCCAAACGCAAGCCGCCGGAACTGCTCAACATGCCCTTAGGAAGGATGGTGCCGCGATGAAACCGATAACCCGATGGGCGCCGGCGTTGATGGCGACCCTGTTGCTGGCCGCCGCGCCCCTGTGGGCCGAAGATATGCGCGACCTGCAAGTTCAGGCCCGCCAGGCCAAGGAGGCATTGATCCAGAAAGCGGCTTCCGAACGAACGGCGGCCGAGCAGGCGGCGGCCGAAAAGCGTGCAAGCATCGTTCGGGACCGAGCGGCCCTGGAAAAAGGGGTCGCGGATTTGGAAGCCCCCAACCGTGATTTGAAGCGGGATGTTCAGGAACTGACCCAGGAGACGCGCCTGCTGGAGGGAAAGGAAGCGGAACTGACCCGCCAATTGGCCCAAACCGACGCCATGATACAGGAGCTTGTGGGCGTGATCCGCGTCAATGCCAAGGACATGGACGCCATGGCCGCCCAGAACCTGCAAACAGCGCTGGCCGGCGATCAGCCCGCCTACCTCCGGGCCGTGGCCGATGCAGCGCATTTCCCCGGTATGCAAGAGGTGGCCGGCATGGCCAGGGCCTTGTTCAACCAGATCCACGCCGCCGGTGAAGTGACCTCGCGCCGGGCGAAAGTGATCGACCGGGCCGGCCGGGAAACCGAGGCTGATATCCTGGCGCTGGGCCCCTTCACGGCAGCCTACCGCATCGACGGTGAAGTGGGCTTTTTAACCAACGCGGGCAACGGCCGGTTGTCCGCCCTTTCCCGTTTGCCATCGGCCGGCGTGCGCAAAAAAATGGCGCGTTACATGGAAGGCCGCGCCGAGGCCGTGCCCATGGACATCTCGCGCGGCGCGGCCCTGCATCAGATGACCCACGCGGTCAGCTTCTGGCAGCAGGTTCCCAAGGGCGGTCCCATCGGCTGGATGATTGTGGCCATTTTCGCGGCGGGCTTGATCATCGTGGCCGAGCGCTTCCTTTTTTTGCGCCACCGGCGCCTGGATGGCGACGCGTTTCTCAACCGCATCCAGCACCTGGCATCCGAAGAAAACTGGCGGGGCGCCGAGCAACTCTGCGCCGAACATGCTCAAAAACCGTTGGCCCGGGTGGTGCGGGCCGGCCTGGAGAACTTCCGCCTGGCCCGCGAAGAGATGGAAAATGCGCTCCAGGAGGCAATTTTGCGAGAGATTCCCCCCATGGAACGGTTTCTGTCGACGCTGACCATGCTGGCGGCCATCGCCCCTCTGCTTGGACTGCTGGGCACGGTGACGGGCATGATCAACACCTTCCATGTCATCACACTGCATGGCAGCGCCGATCCGCGCCTGATGTCCAGCGGCATCTCCGAGGCCCTGGTGACCACCATGCTGGGCTTGATCGCGGCCATTCCCATCATGCTGCTCCATACCTTGCTCAGCCGCGGCGTGGACGGCCACATCGCCCAGATGGAAGAAAAAGCCATGGCCATGGTCAATTTCGCACATAAACGCAGGGGGTTAACATGATCGATCTGATAGGAACGCAATACAGAACATTGCAAGCATATCTGCTCTCCGGCGGCATGGTCATGGTGCCGCTGGTACTAGTCAGCCTGTGCATGAGTGTGCTGATTGTCGAACGCCTGCTCTTTTTCCGGCGGTTGCAACGCGGGCGTATGACCCGGCGCGCGGCCTGGGAGCATCTCCACCAAGGCCTGGCCCCCGGAGAGAACGCCGGGGTCGTCGGCTTACTGGTGGCCCGCTTTCTGCGCCGGCGCGGCGTAAACCGCGCCCAGGACCGCTTTATCCTGGACGAAGCCATGGCCGCCGTTCGGCATCATCTGGACGATTTTCTGACGATCATCGGTGTGCTGGCCGCCATGGCGCCGCTGTTGGGGCTATTGGGGACCGTCACCGGCATGATCACCACCTTCGACGTCTTGACCCTCTTTGGCACGGGCAACCCCAAAGCCATGGCCGGCGGCATTTCCGAAGCGCTGATCACCACGGAAACGGGGCTGGTGATCGCGATCCCCGGACTATACATGAAGGCCTACCTGGACCGCTGGGCGCTTTCGCTCAAACAGGATCTCGAGTCCGTCGGATGTCATCTGCGCCGCCTGTTGCAACCGACGGTACAGGTCGCCGCGCAAGAGACGCGCCCGCAACCCCAAATGGTAATCGAACCATGCTGAACATTACGGCGGCGCGACGCAACAAGCGCAAAGAGAGCGAGCTGAACATGACCCCGCTCATCGACATGATGTTCATCATGCTGCTCTTTTTCCTGGTGACCACCAACTACGTGAAGGAAGCCGGCATCGAGGTCAACCGGCCCACGGCCGCCACGGCGGTGGTCAATCCCAACGCCTCCGTCCTGATCGCCGTGGACCGAGATAACCGGATCTTCATCGACCAGCGCGAGATCGATGTCCGCGCCGTGCGAGCCAACGTGGAACGCCTGATGGCCGAACATCCCGAGGGCGCCGTGATCGTGGTGGCCGACCAAGGCAGCAGCACGGGCGTGGCTATCCAGGTGATGGACGGCTGCCGCATGGCCGGCGCTCAAAATGTCTCGCTGGCGGCCACGGTCCAGGAGAGTCAATGAAGAGAGCGCGCGCCATTATGATGGGTTCGCCGCGTCGTCGCTCTCGGATGACTTGGGCGTGGGCGGCCGTCATGGCCGCGGGATGGAACCTGGCCCTTTTTCTCCTGATGCCCAATTTGCTGGCCACGCGCGCGACCGCCCCGCCGGCCCTCACGGCCCTGATACCCAATATCAACGTGATCCGCATGCCGCGGCCGGAAAGCGAAGTAATCCGCAAGAGCGCCGAGCAGCCCGCGCCGGACAAGCCCCCGCCGGCCAGCCGGCCCCAGAGCGCGCTCAGCGAAATGCCGCGGCCCCGCCTGAGCGTGCCCTTCGAGATCAACCCGCGTCTTCCCGCCGGTCCGGGCACGCTGGCCATGCCGGCCTTCGACAGCGGCCTGTCCCAGCCCCTGGGCACGCCGGGCCTTTTTTCGGTGGGGGAGTTGGATCAGCCGCTCATCACCCTGGTGCGCATGCCGCCGGTCTATCCCCTGGCCGCCAAGCGCAAAGGCACCGAAGGGTGGGTCAACGTGCGTTTCGTGGTCAATGAACAGGGTAAGGTGGAGAAGGTCTCCATCGTCGAAGCCCAGCCACCGGGCATCTTCGATGACAGCGTCCTGCGCTGCGTGAACGGCTGGCGCTTTCAACCCGGTACGATGCAAGGCCGGCCGGTAAGGGTGTGGGCTGAAACAACGGTGCGGTTTGAATTGGATTAGCCCCGACGCGTGGGGAGGGAAAAGTATAAATAGATGAAAGTGGAAAGTGGAAAGTGGAAAGTTAAGGTATTCTGTCGATTCATGGTTTACCGGTATCTGCTGACGGTCGTGACGATCATCGCGATAGCGGCCTTTGCCACCGAGGACGGCGCGGCGGACAGCGCCAAGGAGGAGCTGCCGGTTTCCGTGCGATCCGTGCTCGCCGAGGTCGGACGACTCATGGATCAAAAAGCCTACGACCACGCCATCGACCAACTGACGGCCTTCCAGGCGCGCGGAAAGTCGTCGCCCGAAGCGGGCGGCGCCGCGAATGAGTTCCACCATCCCATGATCTACTTCGCCCTGGGCAACTGCTACCTGCTTCAGGGGAAGAACGCTCTGGCGCAAAAAGCGTTCAGCCAGGTGGTCGAACAACGACCGGAGATGCTCTCGGCCTGGCTCAACCTGGCCAAAGCCTGCTATGACGGCGGCCGCTACGAAGAGGCCGGCCGGCATTTTGCCGAGGCCTACGACCGGGCCACCGAAAAAAAAACCGAACATCTCTATTTCAGCGCCGCGGCCTACCTTATGGCCCAGAAGTACCCACCCGCCATCGCCGCCTTCGAGCGACTCTTTCAGGCCCATCCCAACCAGGTGCAACCCCTATGGAAAGAGCATTGGGTGCATGCCCTGCTGGCCGGCGGTCAGACCCAGCGCGCCCTGCCTGCTATCAAGGAGCTCATCACCCTGCACACCGGCGACGAGCGTGTCCGCTGGCAGGAGATCCTGATCCAGCAATATATGCAATTGCGAATGCACGCCGAAGCCCGGGCCTATGTGGCGGCCCTGACGCGCCAGGAGCCCGCCTTGGCCCGCTGGTGGAAAATGCTCGGGCAGATCCAGTTGAGCGCCGGCCAGGACGCCGAGGCTCTGGCCGCGCTGACGATCTACGGCTATCTGACGCCCCTGTCGGCCGAAGAGAAGAAATTGTGGGCCGACCTGAGTCTCCAAGCGAACGTCCCTTGCCAATCGGTGCCGGTCTATAAGGCCCTGCTGGAAGATAAGCCGGACCGCCAGGTACTTAAAAACTTAGTGATCGCCTATCAAAAACTCGGGGACGGCGAAACGGCCCTGAAGATGCTGGACCGCTTCGGGACATTGGACAAAGACCCGGAATTGCTGATGTTCAGAGCCGATCTGCTCTATGGCCTGAAGCGCTATGCCGAAGCAAGCAAGGCCTACCGCCGCGCGGCCCAGGAGAGCCACCCGCGCACCGGGCAGGCGTGGCTGATGGCGGGCTACGCGGCCTGGCAGGCCGACGATCTTACGACCAGCCGCCAGGCCTTCGCGCGCGCCGTCGGCTTCGAAGGGCAGCGTAAAACGGCAATGATGGCGTTGAAGCAATTGGAGAAGATCAACTGACCGCCACTATTTTGTCAACACTCCTTCTGCTTCAAGGGCATTTAGTATCTCCTTTGTGGAACGCGCACGGTTCATGGTGTAGAAGTGCAGACCGGCGACGCCTGCTTTCAAAAGTCCTTTGCATTGGTCGACGGCAAAGTCGATACCCAGTTTTAAAACCGCCTCTTTATCTTCGGTATGCACGGCCTCGAGCCGGCTTTTCAGGGCTGGGGTAAGGGTGGTGCCGCACACCTTGGCGAGCATCTGAGTCATTTTTACGGTGTAGACCGGCATGATCCCCGGAACGATGGGCACGGTGATCCCCGCGGCCCGGCACTTTTCCACATACTTGAAAAAGAAAGCATTGTCGTAAAAGTATTGGGCCACGACATATTCGGCGCCGTTGTCCACTTTGCGCTTGAGGGACTCGATATCTTTGGCCAGGCTTTGGGCCTCGATCTGGCCCTCGGGATAGCCGGCGCAGCCGAGCGTGAAGTCATAGCGCTTCTTGATGAATGCAATCAATTCCGCGGCGTAGCCAAAGCTTTGGGGATGCGGGGTGAAGCCATCTTCCCTGGGCCTGTCTCCGCGAACCACGAATATGGTTTCAATGCCCAGGGCGCGATACTTGTCCAGCACCTCGGTGATCTCCTCCGGACCCAGGCCGTAGCCGGCAATGTAAGCCACCGTGGGTTGCTTCTTTTCCGTCAGCAACTGTTTGACGGTTTGATACGATCCGTCCCGGGTGGAACCACCGGCACCAAAGGTGATGGACATGTAATCCGGTTGGAGTCGGGCCAGTTCATCGATGGTGGCGGAAAAGGCCTGAGTCGCTTTTTCATCCCGGGGTGGGAAGAACTCCATGGAAACGACCGGTTTTTCACCTGCATACAACTTGGTAACGCGCATTTTCTACTCCTTCTCCGCCAACAGTGGTTTTAATGGAACCTTCGCGTTGCTTCTACTTCCAAAGTTACTCTGTGTAAAGGAATTTATCCCACCGGCGAGGGCCCGCCCTGGCTCAGCCGGCCGTGGGCCAGCTCCATGACATGATCGGCCACGCGGCGCACCTGCTCCATGTAGTGGGAGACCATGATGAGGGTGCAACTCGATTTTAGGCTCAGCAGAAGCGCTTCGATCTCGCCGGCGGCCTTGGCATCTAGGGAAGCGGTGGGCTCATCCAGCAGCAACACCTCGGGTCGCAGAATCAAGGCCCGGGCAATGCACAACCGCTGCTGCTGTCCGCCGGAAAGAGCGCGGGCATCGGCCTGCAGCCGATCCTTGACTTCGTCCCATAAAAAGGCCTGGCACAGCGCGGCCTGGACCTTGACGTCCATCTCTCGCTTATCCTTTTCGCCGGCCAGTTTCAAGGGAAAGGCCACATTCTTATAAATGCTCATGGGCAACGGATTGGGATCTTGAAAGACCATGCCCACTTTGCGCCGCAAGCGGTTGACCGGAAAATGGTCCGCGTAAATATCGACGAAACGATCACCAAACCGGATCTCCACGCGGCCGTCGATGCGGGTGCCTCCAATCTCTTCCCATAAACGATTGATGGTGGTCAGCAGCGTGGACTTACCTTGACCCGACGGGCCTACGATGGCCGTGATGGCATGTTCGGCAAAGTCGGCATGAATGTCTTCGAGCACACGTTGGCCGCCGTAGTAAAAGGAGAGATCGGTCAGTCGGATTTTGGTCGGGGCGTTGGGCATCATCAGATTATACCCGAACCCGGGCACTGTTGGCCAGCAGCGTTTTGATCAACAGACTCACTGAAAACAGAGTGGTGCAAAGGAGCAGTAGAATGGTGGCGGCCCCATAGCCTTTGAGCAGCTCCTGCTGATCCATATATTGGGAAGAGATGTAGTAGATGTAAAAGGGCAGGGCCTCGTAAGCGCCCAGCAGGGAATCGGGAATACCCGCGCTGGCCACGGCGCCGGTGAGCATGATCACGGCCGTATCTTCGGCGCAGCGCCCGATGGCCAGGATCGTACTGCTGGTGATCCCGTCCAGGGCTTTGGGCAGCAATACGAAGAAGATATTTTGCAATTGGGTGGCGCCCAGGGCCGGCGCGATCAGGCGCGTTTTGCGCGGCAGGTTCTCCAGGGCGGCCTGGGTGCCGCGAATTATATAGGGCAACACCAGGAAGGCCAAGGAGAGCGCGGAGATCAAAAGACAAGGATAGATGCGGCGGTTAAAATGTTGGTGCAGGAAGATGGTCAGGGAGAAACCGAACAGGCCCACCACGATGGAGGGAATTCCGGCCAGCAGGTCGAAGAAAAGCGTCAGGCCGCGCTCGACGCGGCCCTGGCTGTATTCGGACATATAGATGCCGGCAGCGATGCCCACGGGCAGAGCCAGAGCAACGGCGGTCATTACTAGAAAAAAGGTCCCGGCCACGGCCGGCAATAGGCCGTTAATAACCGGCTTGCGCAGCAACAAGGCGTCGAAGGGGCCGGTCTTTCCGAAAATCAATTCCAGGTTCAACACCGGCACTCCTTTGCAAAGGAGAAAGCCAACGATGCTTCCGACGGCGGCGACCAGGAGCAGGCTGCTGATCCAACTCCAGGCCACGATGATGCGTTGACCGGTGGCCCTCATGGCGCCTCCATCCGCTTTTCAGCTACATGGCGCATTGTTATCACCGCCACCGAGGTCAGAAGATAGAGGGTCAGGCCGCAAATGAAGAGCGTGCGAAACTCCGGGCTGTCGAAATCGCCGGCAATCACCAGGGCGATATGGGCGGTCAGGGTGCGGGCTGCATCCAGAAGCGATTCCGGAGGCGCCACGCTGTTGCCGGCCAGCATCAGGGCAATCATGGTGTCCCCCACGGCGCGGCCAAAGCCCAACACCATGCCGGCCAAAATCGAGCGCCACGCCTGGGGCAGCAGTACATAAATCAACTGCTGGACGGGTGTACCGCCCAGGGCGCTAACGGCCCGGCCATAGGCGGCCGGCACTCGGGCCAGACCATCGACGAAAAAGAGAATCAAGGTGGGGGCGACCAGAACACTGAGCATCAGGCCCGCGGCAAGGATCGACAAGCCTGACCCGCGACCGAAGATGTCGCGCACCAAAGGCACCAGTAGAAAAATACCCACAAAGCCATAAACTACCGTGGGAATGCCGGTCATAAGTTGCACCAACTTCAACAGGCCGCGGCCAAACGCCCTGGGGGCAATCGTCTGGATGAAGGCGGCGCACCCCAGGCTCACTGGTACGGATAGGCCCAAGGCCAGGGAGGCGATGCAAAGCGTGCCCACCATCATGGGACGGATGCCGTATTGGTGGTGGGTGGGCGACCACGGCCCCGACAGGACCTGAAGGAGATAACCGTCCCGGACCATGGGCCAGCCCAGCGCCGCCATGAAGATGAAGATCAGCACAGCCACGGCGGCGCTCAGAAAAGCGGCGGTTGCCAACAGCCCATGGGCCAGTGTTTCGCGTTGCATCACCCTATCCGGAAGACTTAACAGGCTGCTAATCGGTGGGGATAAAACCCTGCTGGACAATCATCTGCCGGCCCTGGGCGCTGAAGAGAAAGTCGATGAATTTCTTGGTCAGCCCCTGGGGCGCACCCTTGGTATTGCTGTAAAGGCCGCGGGCCACCTTATACTTGCCCGCTTTTACATTCTCCAGAGTGGGCGCCACGCCGTCCAGGGCCACCGGGGCCACGCTCGGGTCGATATGGCCCACGGAGACATAGCCGATACCGTATGGGTCTTGGGCGATGGCGGTTTTCATGGCGCCGTTGGAGGCCACGAAAAGCGCTTTGGCGCTGATCTCTCCTTTAGCGATAGCCTTTTCCCAGAACACTTCGCGCGTGCCGCTGGCTTCATCGCGCGTATAGATATTGATGGATTTGTCCGGCCCCCCCAGGGCCTTCCAGTTGACCAGCCGGCCGGCATAGATCTCCGCCAGCTGCGCCGAGTTGAGCGCTTTGACCGGGTTATCGGGATGCACCACCACGGCCACGCCGTCAATGGCCCACGGGTGCAGGATCAAGCCGGATTTTTGGACTTCTTCGTCGGTGGGCTTGCGGCCGGAGTTGCCGATGTCCACCAACCCTTCGCCCACCTGCTTGATGCCCACGCCGCTGCCGCCGCCGGCAATGCTGATCTGGATTTGACCGTTGGCTTGCATGATCGTGTCGGCCACTGCTTTCATCACCGGAATATGGGCCGTGCCGCCGGAGATTTTAATGGTGCCTTTTTCGCCCTTGAACGAATCCAGAGCGTCGGCCAGGGCCGTCGAAGCGCCTAAGAGCCAAAGCGCCATCACGATGCATGTCCATTTCGTTTTCATTGGTTATTCCTTTCTCTGCCCGGAAATTGGAAATATGGGGTGACGTGCCGATATCACACCCGCCACCCCGTGACCAATTGATAAGCTCTATGGATTTTTAGGGATTGGATTGAAAAATCTCATCCTGGGTATAGACACGGTAGACATGATCCTTGAAGCGCGCCTCGATGAAATCGGCCACTTCGGCCAGGCTATGCTCGCCGAGAATTTTCCGATCCAGATAGATCATATCGTCAAAGGGCGCTCCGTCCCTGGGATCATTGAGGATGACGTTTGCGCCAAAGGCTTCCTCGATAGCATCGAAGAGATCATAGCTGTAAAGAATGCGATCGTCATAGGCATTGTGGGCGCCATGATCGGCCACCACCACCATGACATAGCGATCGGGTCCGGCCGTCCGATCCAGGAAGCATTTGATCTTTTTCAGGCAATAATCCACGGTGTAGAGGTAGGTATAAATCTCCGGCGAATTGACGCCATAGCGGTGGCCGATTTTGTCCAGACACTTGAAATTGAAGTAGACCAGATCGCTTATGGCGTCACGACCGACCCCTTCCGACGCCATGGCCCGCAACAGCATGTCCACGGCCCACAGGGTGTAAAACGGCGTGTTCATGGCCTCTTCAAAATAAGAGTTATCCGGGAAGGTGCCGTCCCATAGCTGCTGAGTGGATGTAGGGGGCGTTTTGCCGGCGGTGACCAGGGGGTGGCTGAATGTAAACGCCGTGCCATCGGGAAATTCGCCCTGGGGACCGGTAATCGACCCCCCATGTCTGGGTGCAAAAGGTCCATGGTCGACGATCACGGTGTCCTGGGTCCACTGGGTCGTGTGGATGTCGATGCCGTAGTTGGCCGCCAGCCACTGGTCGATGCGAATGGGGTTTCCCGAAGAGTATTTGAGGCTTTCGGGCAGTTGGAAGTATTCGGCGTTGGTATAGGGCAAGCCGGTGTCCCGGGCCAGTTTGATGACCATATCGTGATCGCTGCCGGGGTCAAAGGCCGCGCCGTGGCCGCCCATACCCAGGGCCGCGCGGCCATATGCGCTCATGGAGATGACGACCGGTCGGTTATCCAGGGCCAGGTCCATCACATCGGCCAAGGTCGGGGTCAGCAGGTTGAACATCTCCATGCTGTGGCGCGGGTTATCGTTAAATGCCAACGGGAAGGCATCGCCCACGCGGATGTTGTTGCCGACGATGCCATGTATCCCGGGCGTGGCCCCGGTGCCGATGGTGGCATGGGACACGGAGGTGCTCGATTCGGCATAACTGAGCCGGGCGTTGGGATAACTGGTGCCGTGGCCCAGGAGCTCCCTGCGCGCAAAGCTGAGGGCCGGGCGGATTTGGGGATTGGTGAAGTAGTCGGCGCGGCATTGGTCCAGGGTCATCACGATAGAGGCCCGGACGGTTGAATTCAAGTACCCAATGGGGTGCTTTTTCAACTTGCAAGGCAGCAAGGCTTCGGACAACACGCGCCCGTTGGCTGTCTGAGGCGGCTGCAGTCCGAACACATGGGCCAGGGTGGGAGTGATATCCTCCAAAGAAGCCTTATTGCCGGGCCGGGCGCCCTTGCGAATGCCCTGGCCATACAGGATAAAGGGGATCCGGGCGTCCTCTTCCCATGGAGAGCCATGGTCGCAGGCAAAGGCCACATCGGGATCGGAACTGGGCAGAACATCCGGATAGTAAACCAGATAGAGTTCCGGACTGGCGTCGAAGCCATTGGGCGCGCAGTTGCGCTGAATCATGGGCAAAAAATCGGGGTCCTGGGGATCGCCGGCCAGGGCCGGCCCGGCCATCATCGCCAGCAGGAGCGCGAGCAGGCTGGCTAAAATCGACTGTTGCATCGGTTTCATTGACATGGAACTCCTCTCTTGAATTGGATGGTTGACATCGACACCGCCGCGGATTGGCCTGAGAGGCCCATGCACCGTTTCGCCATATCCCGCCACGGGTGAAAACCAGAAGTAAACGGTTCCCCTCGCCATGACCGGAAGCGGTAAAGCCGCGGAGATAAAATTAAGAAGGGCCTGCCGACCCGGGCAGACATCGCCAGGCCGCTCAGGTATCGTGGATGGGAAGCTTCGGTGATGGGATCAAGGGCATCAACAGGTCCATCGTCAGGATTCGGAGTTCATACAAACAGAACCACTATCCCAGCGACGACCGAAAAGTCAAAAACAAAATGTGCCGGGAACCGCCCTTGCGCTCGCCACCGCGGCAACGGGGTCGACATCGGGGATCACATCCAGGGCGGCCGCCATGTGCCGCGAGAAAAGCGCGATGATTTGGGGGTGGTATCCCAAGCCCTGGCTCTCCAAGATCGCCGGGACCCCGGCTGCCGCGAAGGCGCTTTTCCAGGAATCTTCTTCGCCGGCCAGATCTTCTTCGAAATGGGCGCCGGCCACCAGCATGAAGGGCACCAGGCGCACTCTGGCGAACCCACCCGCTATCACGGCGGCTACGATGGCGTCCCGGTCGGGGCAGCCATCTTCCACGCTGCCCACAAATACTTTTGCGCCGTAGCGCTGCTGAAGCATAAAGTGCAACGCCGTATAGGCGCTCCAGGCGGGGTGGTCGGTGCCGTGGCCCACCAGTATGATGGCCTCGTCGCGGGCGGCCCCCACCATAGGGGCGAGGCTCTCCACCAAAGCGTGATAATCCGCCTCGGCGCACAACAGGGGCAAGCCGATGCTGACCCGGATGGAGGGATGCTGTACTTCGGCCACCAGGCGGTAGAATTCGTGGCCGCAGGTCAGATGCAGGCTTTGCACCACGGCCCAGCGGTGGCCGGCATCGGCCAGGGTTTGGAGAACTTCATGGGGATGGGGCCGGCTCGGGCCATGGGCGTGCTTGAGGCGCGCGGCCACCATGCGCGAAGTAAAAGCCCAATGGATCGCGTGCCCGGCAAAGTGCCGCTTGAAAAGCAGATCCATGTGATCGTAAGTTTGGAGGGCGCGCCGGGTAGTGCCGAAAGCCGCCATGACAATGGGAACGGCCATGGGTCCATCCTTTCAAAAATCGACGTTGACGCCGGCCGTGACGCGGAAACCGTCATCCGGATACCCAGCGTGCACCTCGAACGCTTCATCCAGAAGATTTTCCAGATAGACGAAAAGCTCCCAATCGCCGTGGGTGAAATGCATGGGCTGAATGACTTTAAAGTCCACGGTGCAGTATGCGTCGATGACTTTGGCCTGGGAGTTTTCCAAATCGCCGTACTGATCGCTGACCGCGGTGAACTGTGTCTCGGTGCGGGTTTGGCTGGGCAGGGTCCAGCGCGCGGTGACTTTGAGTTTGTGCGCCGGCGCATAGGTCAGCTCCTGGTCGTTCTCCCGGTTGCGGCTCTGTTGGTAGATGTAGCTCATATCGAGGCCGGCCCGGGCGTTGAGCCGCCAGTCGACGACGGTTTCGACCCCCTGGCGATAGGCACCCGCCTCGAGATTGACCGGCCTTAGAATCAGATCCGCACCCTCTTCGTACCCGATGGCATCGTCCAGGTCGGTTCGGAAAAAAGTAATTTCCACGGTGCGATGCTCGGCCCATTGATGGCGCGCGCCGGCCGACACGCTCCACACGCGCTCTTCTTTCAAATCCGGATTGCCGCGTACCTGATCGATGGCCCCATGGCTGGGCTGGTAAAGCTGGCCGAAGGTGGGGACATTGACGGCATAGCCGGCATTGACCTTGAAGAGCGTGCGGTCTCCGAAAGGAACGCCGATACCGGCCTCGGCCGCTGGCTGCGCATCGAAATCCGAAGTATAATCGCAGCGCCCGCCCAGGGTGGCAGTGAAGAGATCGAAGTCGTGATCTCCCTGGAGGCCCAGGGAAGCCTGCTCCCGCTGGTGATCCCCGCTCAGGGTATGCGCGATGCGGTCCTGGGCCGCGCCGCCGCTCAGGCGCACGCCCCATTGGTCATCCGGCCCCTTCCAGTCGGTCTCGCCCTTGAGCCCGTATGTCAGGGCATCGAGGGTCGAAACCAGGCCGGTTTGGGAGCGGTCTTCCAGGCGGGTGGCATCCATGTAAGTTTTGAGGTTATAGTCGCCGCTCTCGCCGCGCGGCCCCCGCAGGCGAAAATCCAGACCGCCCTTTTGGTAGGATTGGCGCGCATCGGGCGTGGGATTGTAATCGGGGCCGGCCGAGCCCTGTTCGGATTGGTAATAGCGGCCGCCCAGATCGTATTGGACGGCCTCCGCGGCCGGCAGGTCCCACTGGAAGCTCAGGCTGCCGCTGTCCATATCGCTGTTGGCGCGGCGGCCGTCCTTGTGGTTGCCCGCGGCGCTCAGCCGCAAGCGGTGTTCCTCGATGGCCAGTTGGCGCGATGCGCTGGCGCCGACCTTGCCGAACGATCCGCCCTCCATGGCGATACGGGTGGTTTTGGGTTTCTTCTCCTTTGAGGATGTTTCGGCGGCATCGGCCAGCAGTATATTGATGGCGCCTTCGGTGCCGCCCGGCCCGAGCCAAACCGGCACCGGCGGTTTGAACACATCCACGCGGGCGACCATATCCAGGGGAATGCTCTCCAGATCGACCCCGCCGTATTGCGTGCCGCTGACCGGCCGGCCGTTGATGAGCACCAGAATTTTACCACCGCCGCCCGAACCACGGATGGAGATGCGCGATCCCAGGCCGCCGCTCTTCTTGACCTCCACGCCGGGCATGGCATTGAGCACCTGGTCCAGATCGGAATAGCGGCCCTGATCGATCTGCTCGCGGGTCATCACCGTCACCTGGTGGGGATGGCTGGCGATGTACTCCTCGATCTTTGAAGCGCTCACCACCACCTCTTCCAATTGCACCGCACTCTCCCCGTGACCGCCGCCGTGGCCTTCGTGGGCCCAGAGCGGACCGCTCGCCTGGCAAGCCGACCATAAAACCGCCAGCGAAAGCATTTTCAAGATCACCCTCGGGGACAAACGCACTTTTCCAATCCGTCCTGCTTCCATTAGCGCTCCTCGGGCACGTAGACCATAGTGCCGTCTTCCAGCCGATAGGCGATGCCCAGCCGTTGCCCTTTGCCGGCGGCCTGGGCCTTGGAGACTTTCAGGGTCTTGACCTGGGTGCCTTTCTTGGTGATGATCTCCATCTCGCCCGACGGCTTTTGCTTCATGAGGGTCATCTCGGAAGTGCGGTCGAACAGCTCCTGGAGATGGAAAGCACCAAAAAGGCTCATGATCAGCGCCACTATAAAAACCACGCTACAGTCGAAAAGGTTGGCCACGCCGCTCATTGGATTTTCATCGCGAAAGGCCGGCTCGTTGAATCCGCGACCGGATGTTTTACTTCGCCGTCGTTGAAAGTAGCGCACGATGTTTTTCCCTCCTTGCCGTATATGGCCATTTCGGTGGCCAGCTCCATATTCTTGATATCTTCCTCGATCCAGCGCCGCCTCACCGTATGCAGAACGAAAGCGATGGTTCCCGTGGCCAGCCCGACCACCGTAGTAGTAAAGGCGATCACCATATCCGTGGAAAGCCGGGCCATATCCCCCTGGCCCAAGGCGGCCAAGCCGGTCCCCATGGGAATCAGGGTGCCGAGCAGCCCCAACGAAGGCCCTACCCGCACCAGAATCACAAGCCGATCCATGGTTTTCCATAGCGACAGCGTGGTTTGCTGCAACAGGTTTTCAATGGCCGCCTCATGGTAATCCCCGGCCCGTGAAATTTGCCACAGCATCTGTAGGTATCGATTCACGCGATGGGATACCACTGCCGAAGGGGTCCCGCTTTTCAGCAGCGCCGGCAGTTCATGGGGCGGACACGCTTGCAAGCGCCATCTTTCCAGCCATTCGGCGCAAAAGGCGCCGCCGAGAACGACGATGACGAAAGTCAGCACCACCAGCAGAAACAGCACCGGGTAGAGCAAGGAAGAAGAAATCAGATAGATAAATGTTTGTAAAAAAGCACCGATGTCAATCATTGGACACTCCTTGCGCGCGCGGCGCGCGCGCCAAAACCGCCGACAAAGGCCGCGGCCATGGCCAGGCCGGCCCATGCCAAGCGGGTTGCCTGGAGCGCATCACCGCCGGCGGCGCGGCGCGCCATGCGAAAAACCCTCTCGGCCTCGGCAAATTGGGGCATGACCGTCACCGAGAGGAAGAAGTAAAGGGCGATGAGCACCATGGCGCCGCCCAGAAAAGATTCGGAAACCATTGCCCGCCGTTGACCATACCAGATGATCACTCCCACGCTGACCCACTGGAGCAGCATGAAGGCCAGGTAGAGGGCCAGGGCCGCCCATGTCGGCGCGTCTGGAAAACAGGCGCACAAAAAGGCCATTGAAAAGAAGATCACCGCCGTGCATACCGGGCAGGGGACGGCCAGCAGCAGCCACCCCTTGGCGCTGGCGGGGGATGGGGTCCCGCGCCGCAGCAGGACCACGCCCCACACCAGCATCACGCCGGCCAGGATCAGATGCAGCAGCATGCCCGAGCGCAGCGCATCCTGAAGCAAATTCCAATGGCGCACCGCATCGAAGGCGGTCAGAAGCAAGGCCGCGACCACGAAGAGCGCGCCGTACACCAGGGCGAACAGCAGCAGGGTGCCGGCCTTGGTCCTGAAGCGCGACGCCCGCGAAACGGCATAGGCCACCCCGACGCCGCTTTTGACGGCAAAAAGGCCGATGCTGAAGAGCACCCCCAAAATCAGACTGGGATACGACATCTTGTGCTTGCCTCCCCTCATTGTTGCCGGCGGCGCCGGACACCCCAGAAGAACACGCCCAGAAGCAACAGCACGAACAAGGCCGCGGCCCACTGGACCCCCGAAGAACTCAGGGCCGTGGTGTCGTCCTGGGTCTGAGACTCCTCCATCTTGAAACCCTCGACCTTTTCGGCATCCTCCGAGGGCTTGGGGGCCGCGGCCGCCGTGTCCGCCGCCGCGCTCTGGGCCGTCGCTCCCGAACCGGCGCCCAACCGGTCCAGCAGGGCCTGGCGTTCCTGGACTCGTTGGTCCAAGGGCGCGGCCGCCGCCTTTTCCACGGCCATTTTAAATTTTTCCACCATCTCCGGCGAGAGCACCCCGGGCAGGGAGATGATGTTCACCACCAGTTGGTGGAGCATGGGATTGTTGCAGGTGTGGTCGCAGCAGGCCACCCCCTTGGCCACCACGTTGAGGGCGTATTCGGCGGCCAGCTTTTGGGTCGTTTTTTCATCGGCGGCCCAGTACTTCTTGCGCACCGCCTCGAGCATGCGCGCGGTCATCGACTGGTAGGCCCAGGGGCTGTGCCGGTCGAAAAACTGCTTCAACTCCAGGCCGTATTTATCTTCCACGTAGACTTCGAAAACCTGTTGCCACTGGGCGTTGTCCACGGCCGCGGGCACCGTCACCTGCCAGCCCCAGAAGTTCTCGGCGAAGTCCGCCATCTCCTTGGCGCCGGCGTAATTGTCGCGCTTCATCCCCTCGATCCATTGGGGATTCAGGTAGCGCGTGCGCAGCTCCAAGCCGATGGTCTTGGCCACGTCCTCCACCTGGAGTTCGTCCTTGCGGCGGTGCATCGTCACCATCGTGTCCGGCGCCGTGCCGCTCACATGCTTGACAGCCAGGGACATGCCCCCCAGGTACATGAAGAAGTCGTCGGTATCGATGATGCCGATGACATTGCTGGAGCGGGAGTGCACGGCGACGTCCACGTGGCGCAGATTCTCCTTGAAGGCCGCCTTCACGGGCACGGCCCATTTGCCCTGGCCCACGGCGAACTGGGTACGGTTCAGGTAGACATCCGTGATGGCGCTGTCCGACTCCCACAGCCCCGAGGCGCCGATCATCTCTTCGACGCCGTTGCCGTACGATCCTGGCTTTTCCGTGAAGATGCGGAAGCGCGACTGGGTTTCGGCCTCGGCGGCGCTCATGCCGGCGGCGACCAGCGCGGTTTTGATGTGGGCTTTGTTCTGGGCCAGGAAATTCTCGATATCGGTCTGGACCAGGGCCTGCTGCACGGCTTCGTCCAGTAACACGAGCAGGTTGGGGAACATGTCGCGATAGAGGCCGGACGGATTGATCAATACATCGATGCGCGGCCGGCCCAGTTGCGGACCCGGCACGACGCGCGTGCCCGTCACCCGTTCGGTGGCGTCCCACACCGGTTCCATACCCATCAGGTGCAGGATTGTGCTTTCATGCACCCCTTCGTTGCGGGTGGTTTCCGTGGCCCAGAGGACCACCCCCACCTTGTCCGGGTATTTGCCCTCCTTTTGGCGTTTGTTCTCGATCATCTCGACGGCGGCGCGTTTGCCGATCTCCCAGGCGGCCTTGGAGGGCACCTTGGCCGGAGAAAACCCGTAGAAATTCTTTCCCGTGGGGATGGCGGCCAGGTTGCGCAGCGGGTCGTTGCCTTCGCCGGCCGG
>JBAQGR010000439.1:0-4036 GCA_049287895.1 Desulfatitalea sp. | reverse complement strand
GCGCAAGATCATCGATGTGCATTTTCCGGGGCTGAGCGGTGCCCTGGCCGACGGCGCCATCGAAGCGTTCTACCGGCTGCGCCAGTTGGAGGGCATCGAAAAGCGGCCGGCCACCCGCGAGCTGATCAATTGGCTGCGGGCCCTGCAAAGCGATCCCGATTTTAACCCCAAGCGGCTGCTCAAAGAAGATCTACCGTTCCTGGGCGTGCTGTTCAAGAAGAGCCAGGATTTCGAACAGGCCAGCCGGCTGGTGCAGCGCCGGGCGAGATATTAGCAATGTTCATCGACTTCTTCTACCAGCTCAGAGATCACGGCGTACCGGTGTCGCCCACGGCCTTTCTCACCCTGCACAAAGCCTTGAACCAGGGATTGGTCGAGAGCCTGGATGACTTCTACACGGTTTCGCGAGCCGTGCTGGTCAAGAGCGAGCGCTACTTCGATCTTTATGATCAGGTGTTCGCTCATTACTTCGAAGGGGTCGAACTGCCCGCCGCGGAAGGCTTGGCCGTCGATGAGATGGCGCGGGCCATGCTCGAACAGTGGCTGCAAAACCCCAAAGAACTGGCCGCGGCCCTGGGCATGGACGAAGCCGAACTGCAGAAGCTCACCCCCGAGCAGTTGATCGAATACTTCAAGGAGCGGCTCAAGGAGCAAACCGAGCGCCACGACGGCGGCAATCGCTGGATCGGCACCGGCGGCACCTCTCCGGTGGGTCACTCCGGCCATCACCCCGGCGGCATGCGCGTGGGCGGCGAATCGCGTGGCCACTCGGCCGTCAAGGTGGCCCTGGAGCGGCGCTACAAAGATTACTCCCTGGAAGGTCCGTTGACCCGCTCGATGATGGGTGAAGCCCTCAAGCGGCTACGCCACCTGAGGCCGGCCGGCCCCAAGGACCAGGTCAATATCGACAAGAGCATTTACCAGACCATGAAGAACGCCGGCGAGATCGAGATTGTCTTCGACAGCAGTCTCAAAGATCGCCTCAAGGTGATCCTGGCCATCGACAATGGCGGCTGGTCCATGGACCCGTACATTCCCCTGGTGCAGACTCTCTTCGACTACGCCCGGGCCCAGTTCAAGGAAGTCAAAACCTTCTTCTTCCACAACACCGTGTACGAAACCCTGTGGGAGGACCCCGCGCGCTATAAAAAGCCCACTCAACTCAACGAATTCGTGCGGCGTGATCCTGACACCCGCCTGATCTTCGTGGGCGACGCCAGCATGGCGCCGTACGAGCTGATGGCCCAGGACGGCTCGATCTACATCACCGACCGCAGCGGCCGGCCCAGCATCGCCTGCATGGAATTCCTGGCCAAAACCTTCCGCCATTCGGCTTGGCTCAATCCCGTGCGCAAGGAGCGCTGGAACTACACGCGCACCATCAGTGCCATCGGCCAGATCTTTCCCATGTTCGAACTGAGCATCGACGGCCTGGAAAAAGCCGTGGCCCATCTGACGGCGGTCTGATAATACGACCGCCTGTGCCTTTCGCTGAGAAGGCGATCCGTCGCAAAAAAACGCCTTGCCCCGCAATTGCGGGACAAGGCGTTTGAATTTATTACCTGAAGTAAAGCCGCCGTTTGCGCCGGCGATGCTTCACGGCGCAACGAACTTATCTTTGCAGATTCTCGATCACGGTAGCCACGCCCAATCCGCCGCCGCAGCAGGAGCTGAAGAAGCCGTAGCGGCCGCCGCGCCGGATCAGCTCGCGCATGGCGAACATGCAGACGCGGGCGCCCGAGGCGCCGTTGGGATGGCCGAAGGCGATGGCGCCGCCCAGGGGGTTCCATTTGCCCATGTCCACCTTGTCGCCGGTCTGCTTTTCCAGCTCTTTGATGACCGCCAGGTTCTGCACGGCAAACGCCTCGTTGCACTCCATGATATCGATCTGGGAGAGTTTCAAGCCGGCCCGTTTCAATGCCTGGGGAACGGCATAGGCCGGTCCGATGCCCATAAGCTTGGGATCGACACCGTAGTCGCCGCCGGCCAGCCACTTGGCCATGGGCTTGTAACCCAGCTCCTTGGCTTTTTCAGCGGACATCATCAGCACCATGGCGCCACCGTCGTTGCGGCCCGAGGCGTTGCCGGCAGTCACTGTACCGTCCTTGGTAAAGGCCGGCGCCAGTTTGGCCAACCCCGCCAGGGTGGTATCGGCGCGGGGATGCTCATCGATCTTGAAAACCGTTTCCGGGGTTTTCTTGGTGGCCGGGAAGACGACCGGAATGATCTCTTCGTTGAAATGGCCGGCATCCATGGCCGCCTTGGCGCGCATCTGGCTGTTGAATGCAAATTCATCCGAGGCTGCCCGCGGGATGTTGTAGATCTTTTGCAGGTTTTCCGCGGTGATGCCCATGCCGATCTGCTCGTCTTTGGTGGGGGAGAGACTGGAGTGCAGCGGCATGGGGGGGATCATCTTGTACGGCTCGATGGACATGGAGAACTTCACCGGGATCTGGCTGTAGGCTTCACTGCCGCCGGCGATGATCACATCGGCCTGACCGGCCAGGATCTTCCAGGCCGCATGGTTGATGGAATCGATGGCCGAACCGCACTGCATCTCCACGTAGGAGGCCGAGGTCTCGAAGGGCAGACCGGCGTGTAGGGAAGCCCAGCGCGCCGGATTGATGGCTTCCGAGCAATGGGCGGCGATCCCCATGATGACCGTGTCGACTTTGCCCTTTTCCAGAATTTTGGTTTTTTCTACCAATCCTTTGATGGCCATGCTGGCCAGCCGGGAGGCTGAAAAGGTTCTCAAACTGCCGCCCATGCGACCGAACGCGGTGCGCACGCCATCCACAAATACGACTTCTCTTGCAGACATTTTCTTCTCCTTTAACTAGTGTATTTAGAACTCAATCCCACGATCCAAGTCCGGGATTACCAAGGGTGATGCCTTTTTCTTTTACTTTTTCTTCATTTTTGCTTCTTCTTCCGTCCGCAGTACTTTGCGCAGCACTTTGCCCACGGCTGATTTGGGTATGCTGTCGCGGAATTCGATCATCTTGGGTCGTTTATAGGGCGCCAGCTTGTCCTTGCAAAAATCGATGATCTCTTCGGCAGTGGCCGTCTGGCCCGGCTTGAGGGTCACGAACACCTTGATGGTTTCACCGCGGTACGCGTCGGCCACGCCGATGGACACGGCCTCGGCCACCTTGGGATGGCGATAGATCACTTCGTCGATCTCCCGCGGATAGATGTTGTAGCCGCCGGCGATGATCATGTCTTTGGTGCGATCCACGATGAAGAGATAGCCTTCATCGTCCTGGATGGCCACGTCGCCGGTGTGCAACCACCCGTCCTTGAGCTGGTTGGCGGTTTCCTCCGGGTTGTTCCAGTAGCTTTGCATGACCTGGGGCCCTTTGATGATCAGTTCACCGCGCTCACCGGGTTTGACCGGGGTGACACCGTCGTTGGGATCCACTAGGCGGATGTCGGTATCCGGGAAGGGAATGCCGATGCTGCCAGGCTTTTTAAGGCCCAGGTTGGGATTGGCGGTGCCTACCGAGGTGGTCTCGCTCATGCCCCAGCCTTCGCTGAAGGCAATACCCAAGTCTTTGGCGCGTTCGATCAGGCCGACGGGGCAGGGCGCACCGCCGCTGTTGAGCAGGCCGAACTTTTTGCCCAGTGCCATGGATTCGGCCTGGGGATGATTGAGGATGGCGCCGATCATGGTGGGCACGGCCGGGAAGAACTGGATGCGTTCGATCTTGGAGAGCAGTCCCATGACTTCGTTGATGTCGAAGCGCGGCACCAAGATCATGGTAGCGCAACTGAGCATGGCCCAGTTCAAGACGATGATGTCGCCGTACACATGGAAAAAAGGCAGCATGGCCAGGACGTTGCGCTTTTCCGGCGGGGTCATGTCGTTCAGGAAGGCGCCCCACAGGTTGGCCTGCAGGGTGGCCGCGATGATGTTGGCGTGGGTCAGCACTGCGCCCTTGGGAATGCCGGTGGTGCCGCCGGTAAACTGGATCAGGGCCGGCTCGCTGGAGGCGATAGGCACACGCTGGGCCTTGGTGCTGGTGCTGCTCTCGAG
>JBAQGR010000438.1:0-5367 GCA_049287895.1 Desulfatitalea sp. | reverse complement strand
AATTTGTATACAAAGACACCTATGTCTATGTCATGCAGTGTCCCGAATATATGGTTGCACATCCGTTCGCCCTGGACAAACTCCAGGGAAAAGACCTCCGGCCCATCTATCCGTTCCAAAGCACGCTCTGCCAGGGTGCCACCAATAAATATGGGACATGGGTGGAGTACCGTTGGCCCAAGCCCGGCCAGACGGAACCTTTCCGGAAGATTACTTTCATTATCAATGTGGAAGGAACGCCGTACCAAGTGGCCGCGGGCATTTACAACGATGATATCACCGTGGATCAGCTCAATAAAACGATGACCAAGAAATAGCCTCCGAAAGGACTCTATCCTCAGTTTGTGCGCCACAGGGGGCAACCGACCGGTCGCCCCTGCCTCCACTCGGCGAACGATACACCGAAGTGAACCGGTTCGAAGCGATTTCCGAGACCAGCCCCGGCCCTGCAGTAATTCCAGCTAAATAAATCAATGAGATATGCCAATGTCCCGTGGAGGGGCACATACGGGTTGCAAGATTCGAATGCTTGGGATAAGTTTCGGCCGCCTGCATGGGGAGGCCGACAACACCCCGCCCGGCGCGCATAGGAACTGCGGCACCATGGGCAATTCGTTTGGATGGATGAGGTACGCCACCAATGAACAAAAGAAAAATAATTTGGGGAATTGCGAAATCGTGTTTTCAAGCGATGCGGCATGGGCTTTTGGGGCTGCTGCTGTTGACCAGCGCCTGCACGACCACCGGCCAATCGACCCGGCCGGATTCCAATGATCGTATCATGGCGGAAAACAGCCAAATGAAAAAGCGTCTCCCCTCGATAGAGCGGGAAAACGGTGTACTTAATCAAGAAAATCTTGAGTATAAAAAAAGATTGCGGCAAACCGAGGCCAAAATTGAAAAGCTGAGCTCCGATCTGACCACCCTGAATGAAAAGTATGCCATGGATATGGCCCAGAGCGAGGAGCAGATCGGCAATCTGCATGAGAGATACAACCTGCTCCAAGGCGAAAGCACCCGGAAGTTTGCCGAGCTTATGGAGCTATACAATGCCTTGGAGTTAAAACGGAACCAGGAGGTCAAGGAGCTCAACAATCAGATCGTTGAGCAAAAAAATGCTTTCAGCCTGGAACGGGACGAGTTCAGGCAGCAGGGAGCAAAAAGGGAGTTCGAACTGCTCGGGGAGCTAACGGATCTGAAAAAGAGTTTGGAGGCGAGGGATATGGAAATTGTCTCGCTAAAAACCGCCAACAGCGAAATCTCCTTGCAGCTGAAAGAGCTCTCCGCCCGGTTGGAGGCGTCTCAAGCGGCACGCGAACAGGTTGAAAAGGAACTCAGCTCGGCTAAAGCGGCCAACGCCGGACTTCTTCGGCGTATTCAACGTCTTGGCGGGTCCGTTCCCGGAGACCCAAACCCCAACTGAAACAGTACATCCAGCGTCCTTTCTAACCAGACGATACTCGGCGTCATTAACTTCAAACTCAGCGGGAGCGCACTTACAACGCTTATGCATCTCAAATATTTGTCTTCGATCGCTTCCGGAATTGTCGTACGCACGCTGCTGTTGGGCAGCCTGGGATTATTCGTATTGAGCCCAGCCCCGGCCCAGGCCCAGGTGGAGATCAAGCTCCTGCTCACATCCAATATCCAAGGCAAATCGTTTCCGAATATCGAAAACCAGGAGTTCGTCGATCCCCTGCTTGTGTTGGCGCAAAACATTCAGGCCGAAAGAAGAGCCGGGGCAGACCTTTACTTGGATCTGGGCAACGCTTTTTATCCGGGGCCGCTTTCCAAATTTAGCTCCGGTTCCATCATTACGGATTTTTTCGATGATCTGGCCTGCGAGGCGACCCTGGTCTCTTCCAAGGATCTTCATATCGGCCTGGAGAGCATGGACTTTCTCCAAAAGAAAAGCAATGTGCGCCTGCTCTCCGCCAATATAGCCCGCACGGATGGACCTGCCTTCAAATCCTATTTCGTGGCGGATGTCCGCGGGACGCGGATCGCTTTCGTGGGGGTTTCTTCCAAGAATCTCGGGTTCGATATCGCCGAAAAGGATCTCTACGGTATCACGGTCAAGGATGAAAAAGAGGCCCTCGATCCGGTGTTAAAGGAGATCGGCGCTTCGGGGGTCAAACATATCGTTCTGCTTTCCGGGTTAAAGCTCAGTGACACATTGGGGCTTATGAAACACTTTCCGCAGATCGATCTGGCGCTGAGCGGCGGCGACTACTCCGGCGCGCTGTATGACGGAAAGGTATCGCGCGTGGATCTGACGGACGGGCGATCGATTGTAATGCTCGACGAGAGTTTTGATTACTATACCGTGGATCTGGCTCTGGACGACCATATCTTCTTCCGAGCTATGCATCCACGCAAGGCCCTGCCGATTCAGACGACCGACGGAAACTACCGGGAATTCGTCCAGCGGCTCACCTTGTGGAAACAGAAATACCTGGCGGAACAGAATCAGTCGATCATCCGGACCGAAGAGAAAGCCTATGTGCTGGATGACCGGCGCCTGACGCAGCTTTTAAGGGATCGGTACAATTGCGAGTTGGCGGTTGTAGATAAAAACACAATTAACACCTATCCGATTTCAAAAGATGTTCTCAAATCCGACTTTTTACGCCTGGTCAATTCGGACTATAATATTTTTACTTTCGCGTTGAGCGGCGACCAGCTCAAAGCCCTCGAACGGATGGATGCCGACCTTGTGGTTACGGGTTGGACCCGGGGCGAAACGATCAAGGTGCAAGGATATTCATTGGATCCCAAGCGCAAATACCGCGTGGCGGCCACGCAGTCGGCCTTTGAGAAGATCCAGTATATGCTGGGCAAGGATCTTAAATACCGCAACACCTGGACGACGGTCACCGATCTGATGATCGCGGACCTGGAAAATGAAAAAGTACTGCTGCGCAGCGACTATTCTTATTTGGAGCGGCGATTCAGGGTGTTGGTCGACGTCTATCTGGCGAACTTTATCACCTCGGTGGATGTCGACCGCGGCGATACGATCGAAACACCGGTGAACCAACCTTCCAAAAGCTATAACGAGTGGGGCCTTGAAGATAAGATCGATGTGAGCTTTTATAACGATAAACACCGATTCGTGTTGACCCCCTATCTTTTCTATGTGCGTCAGGATGATGATTATCTTCAGAATCAGTTGCGCGGAACGCTGCTATACGATTATAACCTCAATGAGAACTGGCGGCCCTATAACAAGTTTCAATACGACACCGTGGTTGAAACGGTCCAGGGACTGCGGCCCTCGCTCATCCGGGAGACGGCCGGTATTTCCGCTTACTGGAAATACTTCAACGGCAAACTGGGGCTCGGTTTTGAAAAGAAGATCAAAGATCCGGTCGATGACGCCCAATCCGGTCTTGAGTTGATTATGGGGGTCAAATACCCTTTCCTGAAGTACTTTACATACGAAATGCTTTTTGATAATTTTGCCTCGCTCGAAAACGAGGGCGGCGGCCGCTGGGGATTGCGCAGCGAATTCGACAACTCCCTTTCCGCCCGAATCAACACCTATCTGAGCGTTTCCTTGAAGCACAAATACTTCTATCTTTTCGATGATGAGATCGACGAGCGCTACCAAAGCTCCCAGCTGATCACTACCCTGAACGTGATCACCGATTGGAAGATATGGTAACCAGTGTCCATCCATAAATGGCTATTTTCGCCGATTTCTGCGTTGGGCTCAAATTTGATGGTCTCGTAAAAAGTGTCTCGGTGCCTGTTAACGTCATTCCCGCGCAGGCGGGAATCCAGTCTTTCCAAGTGTTTCTGGACTCCCGCCTACGCGGGAGTGACGGCTCGGGGGCTTTTTACGATGTTGTCAAATTTTAATCCTCGAAATACTTCAATGTATTCCTGCGGTTAAAATTCTCGCCCGCCTTGAACTCGACGAAACTATCTCATTTATGGATGGACACTAAATAACGGGGGAACGTTGCGCTACCAGCGGATCATGGCGCCGCCCCAGGTCAACCCTCCGCCGAACACCGGCATGCTAATCAGGTGTCCGCTGCGCACGCTGCCGTCACGCACGGCTTCATCCAATGCGATGGCGCAAGAGGCCGCTGAAATATTGCCGTATTTATGCAGGGTGAGGTAAAACTTCTCCATGGGAATATTCATGGTTTGGGAGATGTTTTGAAACATGCGGATGTTGGCCTGGTGGGGAATGAACCAGTCGATCTGCTCCACGGGGATGTGATTGTAGTGGGCCGCCTCTTTGATGGAATCCATGAAGTAGCGCACGGCCACGCGAAAAATCATGTTACCTTCGATCATTTTGAGATGGTGCAGTCCTTTGTCCACGCTTTCATGATTGACCGGGGTGGTTCGGGAGCCGCCGCCGGGCAACTGAAGGTTGTGCCCATTGGAGCCATCACTGTGGATATGGGTCGAAAGGATCTCTGGGCCGGTTTCGCCCAGGCTTAAAACAGCGGCGCCGGCGCCGTCGCCCCATAAAACGCAGGTGCCGCGGTCGTTCCAGTCCACGACACGGGTCATGATCTCACCGCCGACGATCAGGACCTTGCTGAAGGTTTTGTTTTTAAGATATTGTTCGGCCATGTTCATGGCGAAAACAAATCCGGAGCAGGCCGCGGTGACATCGAAGGAGACAGCCTGGGGGGCATGCAGTTTGGCCTGGAGCCAGTTGGCCCCCGCCGGGCAGTGCGTGTCGGGGGTGATGGTGGCCAGAATGATCAGATCGATTTGGTGTGGCGCCAATCCGGCCATTTCCAAAGCCCGGAGCGAGGCTTCATAGGCCATGTCCGATGTGACCACATGGGGTTCGGCGATTCGCCGTTCACGCACACCCGTGCGTTTGGTGATCCATTCATCGGAAGAATCCAAC
This sequence comes from Desulfatitalea sp., assembly GCA_049287895.1. Lineage (GTDB taxonomy): Bacteria > Desulfobacterota > Desulfobacteria > Desulfobacterales > Desulfosarcinaceae > Desulfatitalea. The sequence continues at coordinate 485 of JBAQGR010000438.1, read as the reverse complement.
CCTCTTTGAACAAGGTCATCATTGGTTACCACTTGCGGCGGTACAAATGAACCGGTTCCTAGAATTCTTACTGTTCCCATTGCTTTAATTTCGAAAACCTTTCACCTATTGAATTTTATCCCACATTGTGTTTGCAAAAAGTTGCTGACTGTATCACAACATAAAGTGTTGCGCAAAGCAGGATTATTTTGGATGCGCGGGGCTGCGACTTTCATGCGGGGGAAGGTAGGCCCGTATCTAAAATAGTTTTTTGAATCGTGCAAGACCCTTGATCGGGGTATCCCCTTTTCCCTGCGGAGAGATATGATGAAACGACTCCTTGGACCGTGCGTTTTTGGACTTTTGTTCGCAACAACCATTTGGTACAATTTTTTATGGGCTGATATTTATAAATGGGTCGATAGCAAAGGGGTGGTCCATTTTTCAGATCAGCCGCCCAACCCGAAGCAAGAGAGCGGAAATGTTGAATCCATGCCGTCGGCGCC
>JBAQGR010000437.1:0-2224 GCA_049287895.1 Desulfatitalea sp. | reverse complement strand
TCGGTCTACCGGAACCCCATAAGGATGGAAGCCAATGAAAGGGGAATACCTGGATTGCATTCAAAGTGGCACCGGCCGTGCGCCCTTGGCTGCCGGCTGGAGCGCCAACACCATTGTGGAGGGGGCCTGGCCTCTGGTGGCCGGGCTCCTGAAAAACGATGCAGCCATGGCCGGGATCTTGTACTGGGCCGTGGGCGCCGGCGATCCGGCCTGGGACGGGGCCGCGCAACCGCCCAACCCGGACGCCACCCGGTTGCACCAGGAAATGGCCCGCCAGGCCGTGCCGCCGGCCGCTATCGTCTACCTGAATGCCGATGGCACGCCATCCGCCGATCCTACGGCCTGCATCGAAATCAGCATTGTTTTTGCCTGGCCCGAAGCGCACCAATTGCGCGAATTCGGTCTGTTCGGCGGCCAGGCCACGGCCACGGCCGACAGCGGCCGTTTGATCAACTACGTCATTCATCCGCGCATCGATCTTGCGGCCGGCGCCAACCTGGCGCGCCGGGTGCGCTTCACCCTCAAACCGGAGAGCGGACCGGAGTGGCAAGCCCTTCCCAACCATTGGCTGGGAGAGGAACCGGCCCGGCGCATCGATGGCGTCGGCCGTGCCTTCGCCGAAGCCCTGGGCCAGGCCGGCATCGTCACCATTCGCGATCTATCCATGGCCGAACCCCTCGATCTACAGATCCACCTGCCGCTGATGCGCGCCGTGGAGCTGCGCGCCAAAGCGCGCATGGCCTTGCGCACCGCGGCCGGCATCCGGCCTCTGGCCGATTTCAGCGAGCGCACGCCCTGGGAAGTCCTGACCACCCCTGTCCAGACCCTGCTCACCGATTCCGGCGCCACCCCTACGCAGATCGGCCGCCTGGTCGAACAGGCCGGCGCCTTGCAACTGACCCTGGACAACACCTACCTCCGACGCCTGACCCTCGGCCGGTTGGCCCAGGCGACGGGGTAAACCGCACCCGGCCCCAAGGGAGAGATACATGTATCGTGCCACTCATGGCGGATTTCAGCGGTCAGCCGGCCGCAAACCCGCGCGGAACATTGCTCCGGCGTATCACCCGAACCGAGGGTCGTATGCCGATCTGATGGTGCTTCAGTCCCGTTTGGGCAACCAGGCCACAGGCCGGCTGCTAAAAGCCAAAGGGCGATCGAGTGGGCCGACCGACCACTGGGAGCGCCAGGCCGACCGGTGGGCGCACCAGGCATTGCGGGGCGAAGGAACGCTGGGTGACGCATCGGCGGCCGATGCCGGCGGCAGCCGCGTGCCGGCTGGCGCGCAAGGCACGCGAGGCATCGGGGATCCGTTGACGCCGGGTTTGAGGGCCGAGTTCGAAGCTCGTTTTGGCCATGATTTTTCAGGGGTTCGCATCCACACTGACCCGCAGGCGACCCAATCCGCGGAAGCGTTGAATGCCCAGGCCTACACAGCGGGTCGCAACATCGTCTTCGGACCGGGCCAATATGCCCCCGGCCGCAGGTCGGGCCGATTTCTGATCGCCCACGAGCTGGCTCATGTGGTGCAACAGGAACAAGGCGATGGGGCGCCGGGTATGCAATACCGTCAAGAGCCGGGTGCGGTGGTGGCCCCCAGCGGTGCTACGCCGCGCCCGGTCGGCGCGCCAGTGCCGGCGACCGGCCGGCCATCGCCCGATCCGCGCACACGTCACACCGTTACCGTGGTTGATTTTGGGCAGAACGCCAATCTATACAACTGGCGGGAAGTCATCACGCATATCGGAGAGATCGAGGCCCAAAGCGTGGACCAGATGGTGGACGATGTCATCACCGAGGTGGGCGATCCGGCCACCGATTGCATTAGCCGCCTGACCCTGGTCGGCCATGGTTCTCCGGGCAATGTCTCGGTGGGTGCCGGAACCGGATGGGCGGCCGAGGGCAATATTTCGAGCGGCAATTTCCGACCGTCCATCGCCCGTCTGACACCCTATTTCTGCGACGGCGCCACAGTGGTGCTCTACGCCTGCAACGTGGGGCGCGGCCCCAGCGGTGCGCGCTTCATCCAGAGCTTGTCCGACTTCTGGCAGGTGAATGTGGCCGCCCCCACGGGCCAGGTCGATGGCTTTGGCATCATGGGGGTCTGGGTGTGGGGCCAGCCCGGCCAGGTACTCCCCGCGGATACCGCTTTGATTGTCGATCAGATCACGCGTATCCTGGACGCAAGCCCCTATGGCGACGATGAAGAGATGATCTTCGAGCT
>JBAQGR010000436.1:0-7225 GCA_049287895.1 Desulfatitalea sp. | reverse complement strand
TACGTCGCCCACGCGCATTGTTTGGCCCTCTTTGGCCAGCAGCGAAACGATCCGACCTTTGGCCGTCGATGGTATCTCGACCAGTGCCTTTTCGGTTTCAAATTCGATGAGAATGTCGTCGATATCGACCTGATCCCCCTCTTTGACCAACACGCGGACGACCTTGCCGGAGGTGACATTTTCACTGATCTCCGGAACCCTGACTTCCACAATCATGTGCTCTCCTTGGATGATGCCTTTCCGTATTTGTAGCCACACGCTTCGTTCGGCGTATCGATGAATGCTTCGGCGCGGTTGAACTATACCAACAACGGGGCGGCCTTGCCAGGATCGATCTGCAAGCTTTTCATCGCCTTCTTCACCACCGAGACGGTCACCTCTTTATTTTGCGCCAGTCCGCTCAGGGCGGCGAAGGCGATGTGGCGGGCGTCCACTTCGAAGAAATCGCGCAGGTCCGGCCGTGCATCGCTGCGGCCATAACCGTCGGTACCCAACAGCGTCAAGGGCCCCGGTATCCATGGAGCAATGGTGGCCGGCAACGCCTTGAGATAATCCGAGGCAGCCACGAACAGGCCGCTTTCACCGGCCATCGCTTGCTGAATGAAGGCCTGGCGCGGCTTTTGATCCGGATGGCGCAGATTCCAGCGCTGGGTCTCCACGCCATCCCAATAGAGGTTTTTGTAGCTGGTCACACTCCACACGTCGGTGGCGATACCATACTGATCGGAAAGCATCTCCTGGGCTTTGAGGGCTTCGTTCAAGATGGTACCACTGCCCAGCAGGTGGACCTTGCTTTTGGTTTTGCCCCCGGCGGACGATTTGAATTTGTACAGTCCCTTGAGGATGCCTTGATCCACGCCGCGGGGTTTGGCGGGCATCTTGTAAAATTCGTTCATGATGGTGATGTAGTAAATGAGGTTGTCGCCCGCTTCGAGCATGCGCCGCAACCCTTCGCGGACGATGACGGCCACTTCATAGGCGAAGGCCGGATCATACGCCAGTATGCTGGGATTGGGATAGGCCAGGATATGGCTGTGGCCGTCCTGGTGCTGCAAGCCTTCACCGGCCAGGGTCGTTCGGCCGGCGGTGGCCCCCAGCAGAAAACCGCGCGCCTGGGCATCTCCGGCCGCCCAGATCAGATCGCCGATGCGCTGGAAGCCGAAGATGGAGTAGAAGAAGAAAAAGGGAATCATGTTGATGCCGTGGGTCGAATAGGCTGTCCCGGCGGAGATGAACGACGCCATGGAGCCGGCCTCGGTGATGCCCTCTTCCAGGATCTGGCCGTCGGTGGCCTCTTTGTAGTAAAGCAAACTCTCCTTGTCCACCGGCTCGTAGTTCTGGCCCACACGGGAGTATATGCCGATGGTGCGGAAGAGCGCTTCCATGCCGAAGGTACGCGCCTCGTCGGGCACGATGGGAACGATGGAGGGCCCCATTTTTTTATCTTTGAGCAACTTGCTCAGCAGATGCACCATCGCCATGGTGGTGGCGGTTTCGCGCTCCCCGGAACCCTCCATGAATTCGGCATACAACGCTTCTCCCGGAGGTCGCGACGCAGGCACCGACCAGCTGCGCGCCGGCAAATAGCCTCCCAGCCGACTTCTGCGCTCATGGAGATATTTCATCTCCTCGCTGTCGTCGGCCGGCCGATAGAAGGGCATCTGGTTGATGGCCGCATCGGGAATGGGAATGCCGAAGCGGCTGCGAAACTGGCGCAGTTCATCATCGTTGAGCTTCTTTTGTTGATGGGTGACGTTGCGTCCCTCGCCGGCTTCTCCCAAGCCATACCCTTTGATGGTCTTGGCGAGAATCACGGTCGGCGCTCCCCGATGGGATACGGCAGCCTGGTAGGCGGCATAGACCTTCTGGGGATCGTGCCCGCCGCGGCGCAGCTTGAAAAGCTGGTCGTCGGAGTAGTTCTGCACCAACTTTTCCAGTTCCGGGTAACGGCCGAAAAAATCTTTACGGATGTAAGCGCCGCCGGCCACCGAGTACATCTGGTACTGACCGTCGGGCACCTCTTCCATGCGTTTGACCAGCAACCCCTCGCGGTCTTGGGCCAGCAGCGGGTCCCAATCGCCGCCCCAGATCACCTTGATCACATTCCAGCCGGCGCCGCGGAAAGCCGCTTCCAGCTCCTGGATGATTTTGCCATTGCCACGCACCGGCCCATCCAGACGTTGCAGGTTGCAGTTGACCACGAAGATCAGGTTGTCCAGTGCTTCACGGGAAGCCAGGGTGATGGCCCCCAACGATTCGGGCTCATCCAACTCCCCGTCCCCCAGAAAAGCCCACACCTTCTGATCGTCCTTTGCTTTCAATCCGCGATCTTCGAGATAGCGGTTGAAACGCGCCTGGTAGATGGCCATCAAGGGCGACAGCCCCATGGAGACGGTGGGGAATTGCCAAAATTCAGGCATCAGATAAGGATGCGGGTAAGAGCTTAGCCCGCCTTTGGGCCGCAACTCCCGCCGAAAATTTTCCAGATGAGTCTGGCTGATGCGGCCCTCCAGAAAAGCACGGGCATAAATCCCCGGCGCTGCATGCCCTTGGAAATAGACGATGTCACCGGGGTGGTCCGCACGTTTGGCCCTGAAAAAATGGTTGAAGCCCACTTCGTAAAGCGTGGCGCTGGAGGCATAGGTGGAGATATGGCCGCCGATGCCGGCGCTTTCGCGATTGGCCCGCACCACCATGGCCATGGCGTTCCAGCGAATGATGCTTTTAATGCGGCGCTCGATCTCCCGGCTGCCCGGAAAGGCCGGCTGCCGTTCCACGGCGATGGTATTGATATAGGGAGTGTTGGCGGCAAAAGGAAAGGCGACGCCATGTTCCTGGGCACGGGTTTGCAGCATGCGCAGCAGCGCGGCGACGCGCTCCGGCCCCTGGTTTTCCAGGACATACTCCAGCGACGCGATCCACTCCCGGTTTTCATAGACCACTTCCGCGTCGACGGCACCGAGGCTTTTTTCTTTGTCAGATGGCATGGGCTCAAATCTCCACTATGGGTATGGGCCTCCACGGGCTTGGCGGCGATCCCGGGAAGAGGGGCGCCGCAATCCCTCGATCTCAAGAATGACGACGTCCGGGGAAATAGCAAGGCACCCCTCACAGGATCATGGGAGCCGGGATGAATAAACCGCTTTTAGGTCAAGCGCAGGAATCAGTTGCTCAATTCGCTCACTGTCGTTACATATCAGAAGGTAAACAATTTTCGCAGCAACCGACGTCGATTGAGATGGATACATCTTTTTAGAGCCAAACTTGAAACAGAGTCAAGGAGACAGATATGACGAAACCAGAGTGGCACCCCGGAACCTTGCTGCAACTATCCGGCAGCTACTGGCAAACGTTCACATTGCACGCCGGCGTGAAACTGAGCCTCTTTTCAATCCTGGCGGACGATCCGTTGACGGCCGATGAAGCGGCTGCGCGGATCGCTGCCGATGCGCGCGGCCTGGGCATGCTGCTGCATGCACTCTGCGCCATGGGGCTGTTGACCAAAACGCGGGATCGCTTCGATTTGAGCGCCGCGGCCCGACGCTATCTGGTCGAAGGTGCCGAGGAGTATATCGGTTACATGATCCTGCACCACCAGCATCTGTCCGGTTCCTGGGCGCGCCTGGATGAATCGGTGCGCACGGGCCATGCCTTGCGCACGAGCGCTTCCTTTGGCGATGACCGGCAACGGGAGGCTTTTCTCATGGGCATGTTCAACCAGGCAATGCAGCAGGCCCCTGCGATCGTGGATACGATCGACCTGGGCAACCGCCGCAAGCTGCTGGACATGGGCGGCGGACCGGGGACCTATGCGATCCACTTTTGCCGTAAAAACCCGCGGCTCACCGCGGTTGTACTTGATTTGCCCACCACGCGGCCGTTTGCGCAAAAGACGATCGAGCGGTTCGGACTTTCCGAACGCATTCATTTTGCCGCCGCCGATCTGATCGAGGATGAGGTATCGGGAACGTACGACGTGGTATGGCTATCCCACCTGCTCCACGCCCTCTGCCCCGAGGATTGCCGCAAAGTAATCGCCAAAGCAGTTGCCGTGCTGGAACCAGGCGGCACCATCCTCATCCATGAGTTTATTCTGAACGACACCATGGACGGGCCTCTCTTTCCAGCCCTTTTTTCCCTCAATATGCTTTTGGGTACCGACAGCGGGCAATCTTACACGGAAGAGCAATTGCGCACCATGCTCGCGGAAGCAGGTGTTCGCCAAATCAAGCGCGAGGCCTACCGCGGCCCCACCGAATCGGGGATTCTGAGCGGCATGCGGGGGGCGGCTTAGGAATGCATTGGCTTCCCGCTATTTTCCGTTGGCAACCCTTTCCCAAGCTTGTTGGGCGGAGATCAGCGTGACCCGCTGGGGGTCGATCTGGATAACGTGGGCTTCGGGCAGATAGCGGTTGATCAACAAAGAGATTTGGGTGGTCAGCGCATCGATCTTCAGATCGTTCAGCGCGGCGATCATGCGGATGTCGTCTTCTGCCAGTCGGCTGAGATAGGTGAGCCGATCGCGGCCGTTCTGGTAGAAAAGCACCTTGGCGTCCAATTCATCCGCGTAGGTCAAGATGGTGCGCAATAGCTCCACATTGTAACGCACCCGCGAATTTTGTTGGGCTTGCTGGAAAGTTTTGATCTGAAGACTTTTCGATAGATGCGTTATTTCGGAAGTCAACAGGTTCTGCTGTTCGCTGAGGGCGCCGCGAATGCCCTGGGTCTGCTGGATGCGGTGCTCCAGTTGTTCTTGCAGCAGCGTGAGGTCGGCGATTTTTCGCTCCAGCTCTGAGAGCTTTGGATTGGCCATGGCCGCTGGGATCGGCATGGCGAAGCACAACAGGATTATTGCCAGCCAAAGAATTATGTCAGGGTATATTCGCCGCGTTTCCGGTTTCATGGATTACTGCCCCTCCAGCTGTCGTCGAAGCTTTTCCGAAAGAAACAGTCGCGTACCATAATTCTCCCACGAACCGATGGATTGCAGACCGACCATTTCCAACTGGGTCCCTTTCCACCGTGATAGATAGGCGGTGGCTTCAGGGGACAGCGCACTGACGCCGTTCAAGGAGATCCGCTTGCCCGGCCACTGGGCCAGATACATGGCCGATTCGGCGGGCAAATCCCGCACACTGTTCAGACTGATCCATTCACCTGGCCATTGGGCCAGAATTTGGGCCACATCGGGCGTCAGCTCGGTGAGCCCGTTGAGATAGAGGTCTTTTCCATCCCACTTTACCAGGCAGCGGGCCGTTTCCGCCGAGAGGGCACTGAGCAAATACTTCCGATCGTAGTTGCCTTTGCAAATTTCAGTGCTGATGGCCCGGTTCAGTGGAGCGCGCTGGGCCAGTAGATTTGCTTTCTGACTCAGCTCGGATCCGATTTGTCCCCAAATGGTTTCCAAGGACAGGGGCTGCGCCTCCACGCGGTCAATGGAGATCTGGGTATTGTACTCCAGAGCGCCGGCGATGGCCTGGCCGACCTCCTGCCTTAAACTTTCGATGGGTAAGCCGCTGATGCCCGTGTTTAATATTTCATAGGCCTGAGCACGGCGCTCCATGTACAGCAATTGCTCGGACATGGCGGTCAGTTGCGCCAGCGGCGTGTCCAATTTAGTGATATAGGTTTGACGGCGCTGAATCGCCCGCAATCCCAATTCTATCTTTTTATCGGCCAATGCCATGTCATAGGATGGAATTTGACCGTTTTGCAGGGCATCTTCGATCTTCTGGGTTTCCTCTTCGATACCGCGGCCGTAATAACTTTTGAGCTGGTGGATATCCGAAATTTTGCTTTGGATCTGTTGACGGCCCACCGACAAATCGCGCTTTACGGCGGCCAGGATCATGGCCGGTGTTTCGATGGCAATGTTTTCCACCGGGATGACCGGCGCATCGGCCTTAACGGTTTCGGGTGGCGCTGTCGGCGCGGTGGTCATGGGCGCTGGCGTTGCTTCTGCGGGCGCAGCAACGATTTCCGCTGACACGGACGGAGCGCTGGTGCTGACCGCAGGTTTGTTCCACAGATGGTGGTAGGCCCAATAGCCTCCGGCGCCAAGGACCAGCAATCCAGCCCCAAGGGCCAGCCCGACGGTTGCCTTGCGCAGCAGATGACCCCGGTTTCCCTTTGCTTTCGCGTCGCTGGAAGCATTGGCCTCCTTTTTCTTCGCTGCTTTCGGCTTGGAATCGACCTGCACCTCCTTCAGGATCGGATACTCTTTTTTATCTTCCGATTCCGCCACCTCCGCCTTTTTCTCTTCACGGGGCAAAGGCGCTTCCGCGGCCTTCACGACGCTGACGGATGCGGTGGTCTGGGTCGTCTTCGTCTTGGGAACATCAGCACGATTTACTTTGAGGGTGGTTTTGGAGGGGGCGGTATTTTGAGCGTTAGAGAGCAGATTGCTCAACTCATCGTCAAACTCCTCCATTGTTAAATTATCACCGCCCGGTTTTTTGACGATCGTTTCGGCCGCTGCCGGCGCCTCCGGCGCGGAGTTCACGGCCTGGGCCATTTCGCGAGCCCTTTTGGCTTCTATATCAGCCATGATCTTTTGCAAGTCGGCTTGCTGGCTGTCCGTTAACGATTCATCCGCCTGGACTGGGGCCGTGCTATCGATGGGAATCTCTTTTTCACTTTTTCGCTTGGACTCGATTTCGGCCATGATACCGTTCAGCGCGGACTGTTGATCTGCGCTCAGATCTTCACTCTCTTTGGGCGCCTCGACGGCTTTGGGCTCAGTAACTTTTTCCGCTTTGCGCTTGGATCCGATTTCGGCCATGATCTGATCCAGGGCTGCCTGCTGATCGGTTGATAGCTCTGGTGATAGCTCCGGGGATAGCTCTGGGGATAGCTCCTCCGCCTTCTTATTTTGCACATCTTTGGGAGGGAGTGCGCTCTTGTCCACTTTGCGCTTGGAATCGATTTCGGCCATGATCTGATCGAGGTTGGCTTGCGGGTCAGCACTCGGAGCTTCCGTTGGCGCGACCTTGGGCTGGGTTGGCGCAGTGGGCTTACCCGTATCCTCGATCGGTTTCTGAGCCGTGGCCACTTTGGGGGTGACTTCAGGCGGGTTCGATTTTTCTTGGGTCGTGGCCGGGGAGGCTGCCTTGGCGGGTCCAGCTGTCTTGGCTTTCTTGGCCAAATCATCCGCGCTCTCTTTGGGAACCCCGCCGGTTGCCGAGGAGATCTCGGTCATTATTTTTTCAAAGGCCGCCTTCTCGTC
>JBAQGR010000435.1:0-5298 GCA_049287895.1 Desulfatitalea sp. | reverse complement strand
CGGCGGCTTCCGCATTACGGCTGAAAAGCCATGCGCAAGAATGACGCGTCCCCCCGCACCCCCGGATGGATAGCTCCCGGGGAGCGTCCACCTATTTGACATGGTCGTGGGGTGCGTTAATGTGGTGCATTGGTATCGGCGGAGGGTTAATGGCAGGGAAAGTCGATCCTGGGCCGGTCCTCCGGACGCGCAAAAATGAGGAAAGGAGAATAGACGATGAATACAATTGCATTGCCGCGAGGCGTTTTTTATCTTGGGGCCGGCCTGCTTTTGGCGCTGGCCTTTCTGGTGTTGACCGGTGCCGGCGGGGATCCGCCCATCGGCCGCTATCAGATGGAAACTGTTTCCCGCAACAACTTCACCGATATCTTCGTGATGGACACGACCACCGGCGTGGTCAAATACGTGGGCAAGGACGAAGGCAAGCCGTTCGAGCAGATTCAGGGCAAGTAGCGGCGCGGGGTGCCGCTACCAGTCCCGGGCGTGGCGCACCCCTCCGAACTCCGACCCCATGTAGCTCCGGGTCAGCCAGCCGAAGAGCATATGGCTCAGGCGCGTGAAGGGAATGGCGGATAGCAAGATCTCACCGCTGAGCATGTGCGCCAGGGTCATCCACGGGCCCGCGGTCCACTGGTGATAGGCCAGAAAGCCGGTGACGAACGGCGCCGCCGTCAGGGTCAGCAGCAGAAAGTCGGAGGCGTCGGTGACAAAACGCACCTCCGGTGCTATCCGGCGGCGCAGGGCGAAGAACACGCAGCTGGCGCACACGATCACGGTGAGTCCATCGGCAATGCTATCGGGCAAGCCCCACCAGGAGATGTTCCAGGCCTCTTCCCACAGCACGATGTGGGCCAGGGCGAAGATTGGGGTGACCAGCAGGCTGATGTGGAAGAGGAAGGTCACCACGGTGAGCACCGGCCGTTGGCGCCAACCAAGCGCGGCAAAGGGCGTGAGCCAGTGGGCCAGCGAGCGCAGGCTGTAGCGCAGGCTCATGTAAGTGAAGATGAACGGCTCCTTTTGACGGACCTGCCGCAGCGTGCGCGTCAGTTGGAAGAGCATTCCGCCGAAGAAAAGGCCGAACGCCACCCAAGCCAGCGGACCGGAGACAAAACGGTAGAGGGCATGCATTGCGGTGGTCCTTTCAATAGATTTTCTTAGGTTGGGTCCTCCGGCGCCCGGGTTACTGCCCCCGCCGCCGCTGGGTAACAGACTCTCCGCCGATACCCCAGTTGTCGGTATCGACCTCATCGATGACCACCATGGTCGTGGCCGGATTTTTCCCGAGAATGTGGACGAGAAGATCCGTAACGCCTTTGATGAGCTTGGCCTTTTGGTCCGCGGTCACGCCGTCTTTGGTGACTTTGATGTTGACGTATGGCATGCGGTTTTTCCTTTTCCCTGAAACCACTTTAGGTTCCGACGGGCTGTTAGACGGGTACAATCGGCCGCGGCCGGAAGGCGGCCAACCCGCGCACGAAAATCGTCACCAGCACGGCAAAAAACTCGAACTCCAGAAAGCGGGTCGCGTTTTCATCGTAGAGCAGGGTCGCCCTGGCGGCGAACTCTTCGTCGCGATCATAAAAAATAACCTGCAATGGGATGTTGGGCAGCAGGTCCACCATCAGGCTTACCGACCCAATGCCTGCCTCACCGGCCACACGGCCGCCCATGGCCGTGACGGCGGCCAGCAGCTCGTCCACGCGTCCCTGAAAGCGCCGGATCAGCGGGTGCTCCAGGGCGCCCTGGGAATAGCTGCCCTTTTTGAAGAGCGGCCCTGCCAATGCCGCGAAGGTCACCATGCGCCCAGAAGGGCGGTGACGGCCGGCGTTCATGATGTAGTGGCAAAGCACGCTGCCTGTGCTCTCATAAAATTTGGCCCTGTCCGCCCGCCGCACGCCGGCGGTCGATACCAGGTAGGTCCGGCCCAGAAACGGTATCTCAGCCTCGCCCGCTTCGGTCAGGCCCAGTCCGAGCTTATCGGCCGCAGCGGCAATATCGACGTGGGCCAGACGCAAGACCAGGTCTTGAAATATCTTGCGGTATCCGCTGGTTTCGTCGGTCGTTTGCAAAATAGTGTTCGCTTCGCCGTCCCTTAAAGTCCCCTTGCTTGCGAGCCATCTGCGAGATTGACGGGTCAGAGGTCGCGCGACAGCTCATCGGTCGACTTGACCAGGGCAAAGAGCCCATTCAATCCCGCGAGATAAGCCGCTTGTACCATCTCGGCCGGTACCTGCACGCCGTTGAAAGACAACGCTCGGGTGGCACACGCATCGTGGGCCAGAGCACAGGTAAAGCCGAGGTCGGCGGCGGCGCGGGTCGTCGTGTCGATGCACATGTGCGTCATCATGCCGGCGAGTACCAACCGTGTGATCTGTCGGGTTCTCAGATATTCCAGCAGGGGCGTGTCCCGGAAGCTGTTGGGGAAATGCTTCTGGAAGACAATTTCTCCATCTTTGGGCGCGACGCAACTATGAATCTCGGCTCCTTTGGAATCGGGCAGGAAGAAAGTCGCGCCTGGCCGGGTCGAGATGTGTTGGATATGGATGACCGGCAAAGATTTGGCCCGAAACGCCGCGAGCAAATTTTTGGCCTGATTCCCGGCTTCAATGGCACCGACCAGCTCCATGGCGCCGCCGGGAAAGTAGTCGTTCTGAATGTCAATGAGCAGAAGAGCGATATTCATAGGGAAATACCTCTATTATATTGTTTGTCAGCGGCCGAGCGCTCTGGCGGTCGGCTGAACCAACTTGGCAACCAGCCCTTCATATTGAAAAGAGTGCTCTGATTTGCATGTTACATTACTGCTGTTGTTGATCAGTCGCACCCTCTTTTAAAATCTCTTGCCTTTCTCTCTTGTACTGATCAAATGTTGGCGACTTTTGATCTGGTGGTAATGGTGGACCATTATCTTTTTCCATTTCTTGCATGCGATTAGATTCTTCATAAATGCCGCGGGAAATATTATCACGCATCTTTTCCTTATTTGCACAAGAAAAAAAGCAGGTTATGAAATAAATCAAAATTAAAAATTTCAAAATTGTTTTCAAAACGGGTCCTCCTTTTGATGGCAACGCGGAACATCAATGGGCGCATGGTCCTCGCGATCCACTGAATGCCATGGTTAAATATCGGTTTTAGGCATTACGGTATTTAAATAATCGTAATGCTCATCGGGTGTTTTTGGCCTTTTTCCCATTTCTTTTTCCATTGTTTGAGAAATGCTTGCAATCTTTTTATCTAAAACGAATTGAAGACATCTTGGTACATGGTGACCAAAGTGTCTGTATACTCTTACGCAATTGTAGCAATCGCCATGTAGTTCGCATCTGATATTAGGGCATGAGCATTCAGTACATTCATCAGATGCTATCACTTCACGGATTTGTTTAATGATCCCTATGAACTCCTCTTTCGTTGCTGCCATATTTTCTCTTGAGTGCCTTGTTATGCTTTGTCATCGTCTTTAGGGCCAGGCCAGAAATGAGGATTCCAGGCTACCTCCCACAAATGTCCATCAGGATCAGCGAAGTATCCAGAATAGCCACCCCAAAACACTTCCTGTGCCGGCTTGATAAGCTTGCCGCCAGACTTAGCCGCTTGATCAAGGACGTCTCTGACTTCCTTTTTACTTGACACCACATGAGCAAGGGTAATTCCGCGAAATCCAGAACCGCTTGCATTTACAGTGGCATCCTCCGCGAGTGCATTCCATGGATATAATGATAGCCACGAGCCGTTTAAAGAGAAGAAAGCGGCACCTCCTTCAAAGGGCATGCGGGGAAGACCAAGTCCATTTGAGTAAAACTGGATTGCTTTCTCCATGTCCTTAACGCCCAGCGTAATTATATTGATTCGCGATTTCATCTTTCATCTCCTTGTGGCGAGGGAACCGAGTCCACTGAAGAAAATGATTCGACTTTGCTTTAAATTCTGTTATATTCAAGGCTTTTCCCAACTAATTTGAATATTCACACTGTGGAAAAGACTGTTTTTCGAATTTAACATTTTGACTGATCCGCTGGGCGGCTTTGATAATTTCTTTTGTGGCTGGAAACTCTGAGCCAGTGCCTGGCCAAAAGAAACCTTCATTGTCAATACAAAGTGTGACAACGACTGGTTTCTCATCATTAATTAAACCATCTCCTTTTTCGCAGATTAACGTAAAACTTATATTTGTTTGGCGTTCTCCACGATATGTTTCCAGCACTCGTGCGTGATAGATATGCTTTTCTTCATCCAACTCATTGGCAGGATAAGATTTTGGAATTGAAGAAACATCGTCGCTGGTGTACTGAATAAGTGCAGAATAAGGTGTGCTTGAAATAGCATATTCTAATGCTTCCATCATTGATGCCTGGGGCTCTTTCCGGGATACATCTGGCGTTCCAGCATGATTAAAGTTGCAAGATTGAATTATCAATAAACCGAATATAAAAATTAGCATTGCTATATATTTCATGATCAGCTCTCCCTACCTGCGGCCCCGGTATTGTTGCTATAATTCGGTAGTAAATCATACCTCGAATTATAATCACCGGGAACAACAAATTTTATCCAGTCCTCTTTTTTATAATAGTTAATACTCACTTCGTCGTTTTGATTTCCACCCAACATATACAAAAGTTTTCCATCCCGACTTTTACCAACGACAAAAGCCACATGGCCGCCACCTCTTCTCCCTTTAATGCCTATGGCTCCAAACGTTGGTTTTGCCGTAGCTTTGCCAAAAGTAGTCCAGGACATTGCTCTAAAAGCAAATTGAGGTAGCGCATAACCATGCTGTTTCATCACCCAAGAGATAAATGCTGCACACCAAGCATTTTCTCCGCCGCTATCATCAGTGCTCGAAAAATGCGCGGATTTATGGTATTCAAGAATTCTTGGGTTTGCTCTGTTAGGTCCTGGAATTTCCATTTGTCCTAGCTCATTCATTGCAGTGATCATCCATGGTGCAACTTTTGGGTATTTTATCTTTGCTAAATTATTGGGTTTCGCAAAATGCCCAACAGGATCTTTCCCGGGAATATTTGCAGAAACTTCTTCAACAATTGTTGGTTCATACCATTTTCTTGATACCTCAACCTTATACATATCAAGAGGGATGTCTATAAATTTAACCACGCCAAATAGCCCGGTGTTTCCTGAAAATGACGCAGATTTTTTAAAATTCCCAGGAGGTTTATTGTGACCGGTAATTTTCCCTAACGCATTTAGTACTTTTACAACTGAGTTCTCATTACAAACTTCAACTGTCAGGTTTCCAATACCTTTATTGGACTTTTTGGGCATATTTTTCTC
>JBAQGR010000434.1:0-2963 GCA_049287895.1 Desulfatitalea sp. | reverse complement strand
GGCCGGGACCCTGCTTAAGCGCGCCAATGTGCCGGTGGCGCGCTTTTTTCCACCGAGGCTCTTGCCGCCCTCGTTCTTCATCAATCTGCGCAACCATCGCAAGATCCTGGTGGTGGACGGCAGCGAGGGGTACACGGGCGGCATGAACATCGGCGACCGCCATCTGGCCGCCGACCTATCCAGGGCGGACCGGGTCGAAGATCTCCACTTTCGTATTGCCGGGCCGGCGGTGGCCCAGATGGAGCAGACCTTTCTGGCCGACTGGCACTTTTGCACCGGCCGCGAGGAACCGCTCCCCACCTGCTGCGGCACCGGCCCCGCGGGCGAGGCCTTTTGCCGGGTCGTGGCCGACGGGCCCAACGACGACATCGACAAGCTGGCCATGATTCTGGTGGGCGCCGCGGCGGCCGCGCACGAGCGGATATTCATCATGACCCCCTACTTTCTGCCCAGCCGGGAACTGGTCGGCGCGCTCCAGTCGGCGGCCCTGCGCGGTGTTATGGTGCATATTCTGCTGCCCGCCAAAAACAATCTGCCCTATGTGAAGTGGGCGTCGGACAACATGCTCTGGGAATTACTCAAGCACGGGGTGCGCATCAGCTACCAGCCGGCCCCCTTCGTGCACACCAAGCTGTTCCTGGTGGATGATGTCTACAGCATCATCGGCTCGGCCAACATCGATCCGCGCAGTTTGCGGCTCAATTTCGAGATGGTCATAGAGATCTTCGACCCCGCGCTGAACCAGGAGCTGCGCAGCCGCTTCGTGCGAGCCCTGGCGCGCTCGCGGGAGACCTCGCTGGCCGAGATGGACGGACGTTCGCTGCCGGTCCGCATTCGCGACTCTTTGTGCTGGCTCTTTACGCCCTATCTGTGACGGCCGATGTGCTTGCTTCCTGTCTGAGCCGTCCGGCCGTCCTTGCTCTCCTTGTGAGACCCACAGTGCGAAAGCTATAGCCCTTGCGGAATGCGATTTACTTCCCGTTCACGATTTCTTCCAGGGCCGCTTGGGCTTCCTGGCGGACGACGACGGAAGCGTCTTGCTGCAATGCTTCCAGGATCGCGCGGGACCGGGCGTCGCCGATGCGGCCCAGGGCCCAGGCGGCCATGGCGCTCACGCGCTCGTCTCCGGGGCCTGTGACGGCCGTGGTGAGCGCCTCGATATACTTAGGATCGCGCGTGTTGCCCATGGCGCGGGCCGCGTTCATTTGCCAGCGCCACATCTGCTCCGTGGGCATGTAGAACATGTGCGGCCAGATGCGGGCTTCATAGTAGGCCGCATCCATGGCCAGCAGTCGCTCCAGCTGGAAATCGGCTTGCATGGCGATTACTTTCGGGCTCATGGGCAGCGCGGCGGCCAGCCAGGCGGCGTTGCGCGGGCAGACGTTCTGGCAGCGGTCGCATCCGTACACATAGAGCCCCATGGGTTCGCGCAGCTCGCGGGGCGTCAGGCCGTCGCCGTAATAGCTCAAGAAGGAGATGCAGCGGCGCGGATCGATGCGGCCGTTGCCTTTCAGGGCGCGGGTGGGGCAGGCGGCGATGCAGGCGTTGCGACACCACTCCGGGCAGCCCATGGCGATGCTGGGCGGGTCGGGTTCGAAGGGGTGGTCCACCACCAGCGCGATGGGCAACACCCACGAACCTTTACGGGCCGCCGTTCGGGAGTAGAAGAGGCCGTTTTTGCCGAAAGTGCCCATGCCGGCGCGGGCCGCGGCCATGCGGTGGGGCAGATTGAACGGGACTTTGGATTGAATGCCGTTGTCGCGCAGGTAGCCGCGAAAGGCTTTGACGCGCAAGGCCAGGCCGTCTTTGGTGATCCGGTCGTCATCCAGGTAGCAGCGGCCGAAATGGCCTTCCATATATTTGGGGTAGGCCTGGCGGAAATATGCTTCCATCAAGACGATGATGGTCTGGCCCTGGGGCATGGCGCTTTTGGGATCGGTGCCTTGCAGCAGGCCAAGTCCCATGGCCTCCACCCAGCCATACTCCTGTTGGTGGGCGGCCAAAAATTGTCGGTGACTCTCAAAAGGCTCAGCCGTCGTAAAGCCGATGTCTTCGAACCCATGGGTGCAGGCTTGGCGGATTACATCTTGTTTGCTGATCATTGCGGCTCCTCGCTCCAGTAGAGGACAAAGTGCTTCAATGCAAAACCGCCGGCATGACTGTGTTGGAGATATCCGTTGAAATCTTGTTTCAGCAGGGAAGCGGTTTCGTTCCGGGATCAGTTAAACGGATTCACCAAGTACGGCTCGCCTTTGCCCACGCCCGTGGGTGCGGCACCGGGACGGGTTCCGTCTTCGGCTCCCTTTGTCGCGCTGATTTTGATTTTGATGCTATCGGTTCCCAGGGAGCCCTTGTCATCGGAGGCTTCCACGGTGATGCGGTGGATGCCAACGGTCAATGTGGAGATCTTCAAGGGGGCACCTTCGCCGATTTTCCCATCCAGTTGGGATGTCCAGACAAACTTGGCCTTGGGGATTTCAGCGCCGCCGGTGCTTTTTGCAGTGCAGGTGAACACAATTGTGTCACCGGCCACATAGGTACTGTCATAGTTGGGACTGGTGACATGGACGGCGGCTCCCTCACGCGCCGAAGCGGGTACGATGACCAGCCCGCACACCAGCGCCATGGCTGGCACCAAACATACGAACAACCAAACGATGATCATTTTTCGCATCACACGACTCCTTTCGGATAAAAAAAATGGAAAGCGACTTTCTGTCACAAAATTGTCTTTTATACCAAGCACACCGCCAGGGCAATCCCTTATCGAAGCCAGACCTCGGGTTTCCGACCGTTTGCACGGACAAGAGCCGCCCGCGACCCGGCATTGAGAATTTTACTGGAGATGTTCACACCGTAACCTTGGGATAGCCTCTTGCGCCCTCACTTGCGCTTGGTCGTCGCCCGCCAGCCGCCCATGGGCGCATGGGTGGGCCGCAGTACTTTGCTGATGTCCCGGGCCT
>JBAQGR010000433.1:0-2383 GCA_049287895.1 Desulfatitalea sp. | reverse complement strand
ATCTTACGCATGGCGTTGGCGACCCGGTTGGCGCCCGCGTTCAATTCCGGATAGGAACGCCGCACCTCGCCCACCACGAGGGCCTCCAGTTTGGGACTCAGCATGGCCCGCTTGTAGAGCAGATAACCGATGTTGATCTTCATGACCCCAGCTCCTTTTTGATTTGAATGGTTGATGTTTTACACTGGACCCTCCGTGCGTTGATGGAACTCTCAAAACGCTCAAAAACCTTCGAGCTTGGCGATGATATCGCTCATCACTTCGCTGGCGCCCGCACCGATGGAGATCAGCCGGGCGTCCCGGAAGAACCGGGACACATGCATCTCGTTCATGAACCCCAGGCCGCCATACATCTGCAGGCAGCCGTCGGCCACCTGGTTGAGCAGGCGCCCGCCGATCAATTTGCCCATGGAGATCTCCTTGGTGGCGTCCTGGCCGGCCATCTTCAGGCGCACGATGTGATAGGTGAGCTGCCGCAGGCACTCGATCTCGCTGAGCCAGTCCACCAGCCGGTGGCGCAGGACCTGTTTGGTGATCAGGGGCTTGCCGAAAACGATGCGCTTCTTGATGTAGGCCACGGTTTCGCGGATCATCTCTTCGGCGCCGATGTAGCAGATGGGCAGGGCCGAGAAGCGCTCGTGCTGAAACTGCTGCATCTGATAGATGAAGCCTTCGCCTTCCTGCCCGATGAGGTTTTCGGCCGGAATGCGCAGGTCGTCGAAGTACAGCTCGGCCGTGTCGCTGCTGCGCATGCCCAGTTTGTCGAGTTTCTTGCTGATTTTGAATCCGGGCAGGGCGGTGGGGACCACGAAGAGGCTGAACGCGTGATACCCCGACGCCTCGCTGGTGCGCGCCAGCAGCGTCAGAAAATCGGCTTGGGTGCCGTTGGTGATATAGGTCTTCGAGCCGTTGAGCACGTAGACGTCGCCCTCTTTGCGGGCAAAGGTCCGCATGGCCGCCACGTCCGAGCCGGCGTCCGGTTCGGTGACGGCGATGGCGCCCACCATCTCCCCGCGGATGGCCGCGCGCAGATACTTGTTCTTCAAATATTCGCTGCCGAACTCGGCGATGGCCGGGGTGGCCATGTTGGTCTGGACGGCAATGGCCATGGGCACGCCGCCGCAGTGGGCGCGGGCGATCTCTTCGAGCATCACCGTCTCGTACCAGTAGTCGAGACCCTGGCCGCCGTACTGCTCGTCGTAGCGGATGCCGAGGAACCCCAGTTCCCCCATCTCCTTGAACAGGTCGTGCAGGGGCGCGGCGCCCTTTTCCTCCCATTCGTCGACGAAGGGGTTGATCCGCTTGTTCACGAAGTCCCGTAGGGCCTTGCGCACTTGCTCGTGGTCTTTGTTGAAGTACAGATTCTGGCTCATGCTGCAACTCCCTGTTTCTGGTCAAGGTTGAGAGCGGCCAGGAAACCGCCGTGGATGGCGTCCTGGATCTTACGCGGCCCGGTACAGTCGCCCACCGCCGTAAAGGGGATGCCCAGGGCCGCAAGGCGCTCGGCCAGGGGGTTGACCGGACGCGAGCCCGAGGCCACGATGACCTGGTCGAATTCCCGGTTTTGCACGCTGCCGTTCTTCTCCCAGCTCACCGAGCGGGTGGTCAGCTCGGTCACCTTGGCACCGGTTTCGATGGCCACCCCATACTGCTTGAGGCGCTCGAAGAGCACCCAGCGCGTGGAGCGCCCCACGTCGCCGCCGGCCCGGGGCAGCATTTCGAACACGGTGACCCGGGAGCTGCCGTTGAAAAGCAATTCCCGCAGCCGCTCCTCGGAGGCGGCCCGGTAGGTGAAGAGGAAGGCCAGGGTTTCGGCGTTGATGGTGCCCTTGGCCGCCACGAACAGGGCGGTTTCCAGACCGACGGCGCCGCCGCCGATGATGGCCACCGCGTGGCCCAGGGGCGGATTGTTACGCAACACCTCCCAGGCGGTCAGCACGCCCTCGGCGTCTACGCCGGGAATCGGCGGCAGGAGCGGCGCGGCCCCGGTGGCGGCGATGACATGATCCGGCGCTTTTTCCCGGATGAGCGCTGCGTCCACCGGCGTGTTCAGATGCACCGGGATGTCGAGCCGGTTGAGCATGGCCCGGTAGTAGCGGATGTATTCCAGATACTCCTGTTTGTGCGGTGGGGCGCCGGCCAGCCAGAGCTGTCCGCCGATGTCGCCCGACTGCTCGAAGATTTCCGCCCGGTGCCCCATCTGGGCGGCGGTGACGGCCGCCTCCAGTCCGGCCGGACCGGCGCCGGCCACCAGGATGCGCCGCGGCGCATCGGTTTTCCCGACGATGCGCTCGGCCTCGAATCCGGCGCGGGGGTTGCCGGCGCAAAAGACCGCCTGGCCCGAGAAGACCTGGTCCGAGCACCCCTGGCCGCAGGCCGTGCA
>JBAQGR010000432.1:0-3515 GCA_049287895.1 Desulfatitalea sp. | reverse complement strand
GAGCGGGAATAGAGTGGCGAAACTGAACGCCAGCGATACAAAACGGCCGGCAACGACCCAATCCCTGCAGATGCCGAATGCCGCGGCGATTAAAAACGGCAAGGGCGAAATATGCTTAATATGGCATGTGGTCAGTGAATCCCATTGGCTGAAGAAAATCGATCGCGCTTGGTGGATATAGTGGACGCCATCGGGGTTGATGATATAGGTGTTCAAACAGGCGAAGAGCCTTAAGCCCAATGCCAGCAAGAAGACCCAGAAAACAGGTTGCTTTGCAACGTTGATCAGCTTTTCGATACGATTTGTCATTTTTCCAATCTATATATCGCGCGAACTCCGCGGTCGGTAGTAAACCCCATGAACTCTATCCTTGAAAAATGCAAATTTTCCGTAAGGATGTGTTTCAACTCGCCGAGCGATCTTACGCGGCTCGGAGAATTGTCTTCGAAATAGCATACTTTGCTACAGTACGTGTTGATGATGTCCCACAGCTTTTGCTTATCCACATGGGACCAGATGGAAAGCACAAAGACATATTCGAAGGGAGCCGGTCCAATGAGAGAATTTAATGCTTGAACGCCATCGTTTATATCGAAGGTATACAAGGATACGCCGATTCGGTTTTCCTGGAAGTGCCTGTTCATGGCATCGACAACATCCTTGCGATGATCGATGCCTATGGCTCTTGATGCACCCCGCTTTGTAGCGTCCACGCAAATTCGGCCGATGTTGCACCCGATGTCGAGTACAGAACCGTTTTCGAAACTGTCCGGGACCTTCATCATCGTATAGCGGTGGTTCATATCTCTGGCGCGGTAGTCCGAATCATCCAGCGACTGATAATATTTACCGTCCCAACTCGTTTCGATGGCCTTTACAAGATCAATCGCCTGCTCATTGGTGGGTCTTGGCGAATCCTTTAGCCCCAGCTTTTGTTCGAGCCTGAAGGCGATATCCAATTTGGTTATCAGGCCGGGATGCTTCTGTTTGCGCTTCAAGTCTCTTTTTATATGAATCGTCAGAAAGGGTCGTCGAAGTTCTTCATCGATTATTTTAAGGACGACATGGCGCATGTTATAATGGGTCAGCAGCAGATCCAGTACCTGGTCCGTCATTTTGGAATCGATGATATTGAGAACTTGGAGCGAGAATTTTTTAACCTCGCGGGTGGCCGATTTGTCGATATCTTCAGTTAAATGGCCCATTTCAAAATCGATATGAACAACTTTGCCTTGGGAGATGATCAGGTTTCGGAGATTGGCATCGTAATGGATCAAACGATGATTTTGCTCAAATATGGCGATACAGTGTCTGTGGTACATCTCTCGATAGATCTCTGCGATTGCGGACAACTTGTCTGCTGCACCATGTCCCGGATTGGTCAAGAATTGATCAAGTCGTTCCCCTTGCACAGGCGCAAGGCCGATCGCCGGGAGCCTGCCGCGAGCATGGGCATGGTCGGCAATCTCACGAATTTCGGGAACGCTAAACCCCTTGGCCTGCCAGTGGGCAAGGCAGTCGTATTCAAAATCCCGTCTATGTGCAGGTGGACGATATTCTACGGGCACCTCTTGCCCGAGAGCACTCAATAATCTGTATTTCACCATCTTGAAATTGAAAGGTTTGCGACGGTATGTTTTGACTATAATACCGCTGGTTGGATCATCGCCCAGATAGTGAATGACATTGCTGTCTTGGATGGTATCCCGGCCTGAATTGGATTGCTTCATACCTCTCCCCAGGGATAGATACTAATAAGTAACTGCAATTCGGAGTAAAATGTATTGGTACCTATCAAACCGCTGCTTACTGAAGTTGGGCGGTCAATTCGTATTCAAAATCGATCTTGACGCTGCCCTGATATGACTGGGTTTGACGAAAGACCATTTCCCCTTTTTGCTCTCCATAGCGCTGTACAAGGCGCTGCCTGCGCTTCTCTTCCGCCAGATATACTTTTAGAAGAACATCGGCACGGCTGATGCGCGATTCCGGGTTGGATTTCACGTAAAATCGAATTCGCTTTTTTTCACAAAACCGGAAAAAAGGTCGCAGTTCATCGACCCCTTGGCAAGGATTTACATATTTTCTGCGGAAAAAGAAGAGCGTATCAACACTCATGCAGTCATCATCGATGACGGCGATATCTTTCGGCCGGTAGGGGCCAAAACCTTTTTTGCGAATCAATTTGCCGAGAGTTGTTTTGCCGACCCCTTTGTTCCCAGTGATACATACGATAACGTGATCTTTGTGGCTCAGCACCTTCTGGATTGTTTCCGCCAGCACCTTGAAATTATCAGGACTTATTCCGAAAAAGGGAATCGTCTGTCCGTCTTTATCCCTCACCTTGATCATCATGTTGGGGCTCGTCCTATCCGGTCCGAACGTCAAATGCATGCCATCCTCTATCCGCCTATGCTTGCGGTTCGTTTCAAATCTTCTGAATCCGTGGAATTTAATCTGTCGATGTGTCGTTCGATGGTTAATAGTACTTCTTCAACACTCAATTGCTCCAGGCAGAGAGACTGTCCGTGACCGTCGCATCCCTTCTGGCCGCAATAGATGCATGGCAAATCTTTGTAAACGATACGACTGAGCTCGCCCAGCGGCGCCCAAACGCCTGGTTTGCCAGGACCGAAAATGATCACGCAAGGGGTTGAGACGGCCGCGCTGATATGCCCCAAAGCACTATCCATGCCGATCAAGAGCATACACTGCTGGATTATGGCGGCCAGCATACTCAGCCCCGTTTCGCCCGCAAGATTGACTGCTTGGCCGTTGCACTGGTCAACAATCGATTGGGCACGCTCCCTCTCGGAGGGTGCCCCTATAATCAGAGTGGTTCGGTGGGTTCCGGTGGTCAAGCGTTGGACCAGTTCGGTGGTTTTTTGAAGGGGCCACTCTTTGTATCTCCACAAGGCAAATGGGTGGACGGCAATGATCTGTTTGTTCGAATCTACGTTGTGTCGTGATAGGAGCTGCCTGGCTTGTTGCGTAAATTCCGTCGGAACGACAATTTTTGGAAGGCGATGTAAAATATCAATTCCACATTCAGTCAACAAGTTTTGGTAAAACATGGATTGATGGCAATTGGGGTCGGGCATGAATGGTTTGAGATGAGTGAAGGCCAAATTCCTCCAGAAGGGCTCTTTGGTCGAGTAGAAACCCACGCGGATAGCTGCACCGGAAAAGCGTGCCAAAACCGCACCGCGCGTGCCTGCCCTTAAATCCAAAACCAGATCGAAGCGAAAAGTACCCAGTCTCCTGAAAAAAGCAATATGATATCCAATGGTGGCCATTATGCCCAATTGGGGCTGCTCGATGGAAATGACATCGTCGGCCCAAGGACAGATTTCGATGAGCTCCCTGGCTTTGGAGCGTACGGCGACAACCACTTGGGCTTTGGGAAAATTATCTTTAAGCGCACGAACGCACGGCAAACTCAAAACGACATCGCCGATATCGCCCAATTGAATCAGCAATATCCGCTTTATTCTATCCTTGCGCAGTATTAGGGG
>JBAQGR010000431.1:0-6696 GCA_049287895.1 Desulfatitalea sp. | reverse complement strand
ATGGAACAAGATTATATCAAAGACGAAAAGGCCCGCGGCGTCACCCTGACCGAGGAGGGGGTCGCCGCCGCTGAACGCTTGCTGCAAGTGGAAAATCTCTACGATCCGCGCAACATCGAGATATTGCATCATATCAATCAGGCACTCAAGGCCCATACCCTGTTCCAACTGGATGTGGACTATATCGTCAAAGAGGGGCAGGTGATCATCGTCGATGAATTCACCGGGCGCTTGATGCCGGGACGGCGCTATAGCGACGGCCTGCACCAGGCCCTTGAAGCCAAGGAGAGCGTTAAGATCGAAAACGAAAACCAAACCCTGGCGACCATCACCTTCCAGAACTATTTCCGCATGTATGCCAAGCTGTCCGGCATGACCGGCACAGCGGACACCGAAGCGGCTGAATTTAAAAAGATTTATAATTTGGATGTCAATGTGATTCCAACCAACATGCCCATGATCCGGATCGATCATGCCGACGTGATTTACAAAACCAAGCGCGAAAAATACGAGGCCGCGCTGGACGAAATCGAAGCATTGTATGCCGAGGGGCAACCGGTGCTGGTGGGAACCATCTCCATCGATGTGTCCGAACAGATCTCCAAAAAGCTGCAAAAGCGCGGCATCAAGCATGCAGTGCTCAATGCCAAAAACCACGAGGCCGAAGCCGAGATTATTGCCATGGCCGGTCAGAAGGGCAGCGTGACCATCTCCACCAACATGGCGGGCCGCGGCACGGACATCAAGCTGGGTGAGGGGGTCACCGAACTGGGCGGACTGCACATCCTTGGCACCGAGCGCCATGAAAGCCGCCGCATCGACAACCAGTTGCGAGGCCGTTCCGGGCGCCAGGGGGATCCGGGATCCTCACGGTTTTATCTTTCGTTGGAAGATGACCTGTTGCGCATTTTCGGTGGCGAGCGCATCGGCAATATTATGGAGCGGCTCGGCCTGCAGGATGGCGAGCCCATCGAGCACAATCTTATCAGCCGGGCCATTGAAAACGCCCAAACCAAGGTCGAAGGTCACAATTTCGATATCCGCAAACACCTGCTGGAATACGACGACGTGATGAACCAGCAGCGCGAAGTGATCTACCGGCAGCGGCGGGAGTTGCTCACCGGCCAGGACATCCGCGAGACCATCACCGACATGCTCGGCGAGAAGGCCGACGAAATCTCCGGTCAATTCGCCGACGAACGCGCGCTGCCCGAAGAGTGGGATTTGAAAGGCCTGTCCGATGCCGTGTTCCAGCAGTTTAATTTTAGAATAAAAGAATTTGATGCCGATCTTTTGGACGGTCTGACCCAAGAGGGTTTGAGCCAGGAGCTTTACGAGCAAACCTTGGCTGTTCATCAGGAACGTGAGCAAATGTTTGGCGCGGAAACCATGCGGCACCTGGAGCGTGTCATCATGCTGCAAACGGTGGACAATCTATGGAAAGACCACCTGCTGAGTATGGACCATTTGAAGGAGGGCATCGGCCTGCGCGGGTATGCCCAGCAGAACCCCTTGTTGGTATACAAGAAGGAGGGGTTCGAGATGTTTCAGGATTTGATCGAGCGGATCAAGACAGAAACCCTGACCATTCTATTTCGGGTTCAATTGGCCCAACCGGACTCGCTTAAGGAAATGCAAAAGGAGCAGGAGAAAGATCTGGTCTTTTCCGGTGGTGGTGATGGCACCGTTCCAAAAAAGAAACCCGTGCGGCGAATTGACGACAAGGTGGGACGCAATGACCCCTGCCCGTGCGGCAGCGGGAAGAAACATAAGAAATGTTGCGGACGATAATCTATGCTGATCGGCGTTTTATCTGACACCCACGGCCTTTTGGGCGCTGAGGTTCTGGAACTCTTTAAAGGTGTGGATCATATTATTCACGCCGGCGATATCGGCACACCCCAAGTCCTTTCCGCGCTGGAAAGCCTGGCGCCGGTAACGGCGGTCCGTGGCAACACCGATAATGATGCCTGGTCCGAATCGCTGCCGGTTCGTGAAATGGTGATGCTTGGCGGCGTCTGTTTTTACATATTGCACGATTTACAGCGGCTGGATCTGGAGCCACTGGCCGCGGGGGTCCGGGCCGTGATCAGTGGACATACCCACCAGCCGGAGACGAAGCATAGCCGTGGCGTGCTCTATTTCAACCCGGGATCAGCCAGCCACCGTCGTCAGGGCGGCCCTCTTAGCGTGGGGCGCGTCCGGATTTCCGGTAAGGGGTTGCATTCTGAGATCCTTCACTTGAACGTGTGACGGAGTCCAAACTCCGTTTTCAGCTAATGAAAAACGTACTTGGTTCGATATTCAATTCAAGTAAGAGGCGCTCGGCTTCTTGGCTCGACATGGCCTGGATTCAGCTCCTATTTTAATCCAGAGAGGGCCGACATCGTGGCGGATTGCGGGTCCATGCATCTCGGTTGGATCAAGCCAACCAGGCATTTCAATCCCCTTTACAAAGAGAGAGCCTGATGCTTATAATTGACGTCAATCAGCCAAGGCAATGCAGATGAAATTGACTGTTCGATCCTATGAGCCAATACTTGCCCGAAACAATAGGGGATGTTGATGTCAGGACTGACCGCGACCTCAAAGAGCCGCCCATGTACAAAGTCCTGTTGCACAACGACGACTACACTACCATGGAGTTCGTTGTGCAGGTGCTGATGCAGGTGTTCCATAAGTCGGTAGAGCAGGCGACCCACATCATGTTGAACGTCCACAAGCAAGGTGTCGGCATGTGCGGCGTTTTTACATGCGAGGTGGCCGAAACTAAGGTTGAAACAGTCAAACGTTTGGCCCGTGAGAACGGGCATCCACTAAAATGCACCATGGAGAAAGCATAGCGCCATGATCAGCAAAGAACTCAGCGTAACATTGGGATTCGCGGTTCGGGAGGCCAAACGCCGTCGTCACGAATATGTGGGCATTGAGCATATTCTGTTTGCCATATTGCACGACGGCAATGGCGTTGAGATTATCAGTGGCTGTGGCGGTGATGTGGAGCACCTCAAAGGGGCGCTGGAAAATTTTTTCAAAGAAAAAATGGAAGTGATCCCGGAGGGCGATGAGTATGTCTTGCAGCAGACCATCGGCTTCCAGCGGGTGATCCAGCGCGCGGTCAATCATGTGCGCTCGGCTGAAAAGACCGAAGTTTCGGTAAGCGACATTCTGGCTTCCATATTCATGGAGAAAGATTCGCATGCCGCCTTTTTCCTCAACCAGGAGGGAATTACGCGTCTGGATGTGCTCAATTACATCTCCCATGAATTGCCATTGGAACCACCGTCCAACGACCCGGTGGGATTCGGTAAGGCAGAGACGGAAACCGAAAAGGAAAAGAAGAAATCCAATCCACTTGAAACCTACACGGTGGATATGGTGCGCTTGGCCGCCGAAGGCAAGCTCGATCCACTCATCGGCCGTGACAGCGAACTGCAAAGGACCATGCAGGTGCTCTGTCGCAGGCGTAAGAACAATCCAGTGTTTGTGGGCGAACCGGGCGTGGGAAAGACGGCCATGGCCGAAGGGTTGGCCCAGAAGATTTTCAGCGGCAATGTCCCCGATATGCTCAAGGATATGCGCGTGTACAGTCTGGATCTGGGCGGGATGCTGGCCGGTTCCAAATTCAGAGGAGACTTTGAGCAGCGGCTCAAAGGGGTTATCGCGGAATTACAGAAGCGTAAAAACGTCATCCTCTTCATCGATGAGATTCATACCATCGTCGGCGCCGGCGCCACGAGCAGCGGTTCCATGGATGCATCCAATATCCTGAAACCCGTGTTGGCCAACGGCGAGATCCGTTGCATCGGATCGACCACCTACGAAGAGTTCAAGAATCATTTTGAAAAAGACAGGGCCTTATCCAGACGATTCGAAAAGATAGAAATTTCTGAACCATCTATCGATGAAAGCGTAAAAATCCTGAAGGGGTTGCGATCGCGTTATGAAGAGCACCATGATATTGTCTACACCGACTCGGCGCTGAAGGCGGCCTGCGACCTCTCCGCTAAATATCTGAATGACCGCTTCCTGCCGGACAAGGCCATTGACGTGATCGATGAGGCCGGGGCATTTGTGCGCCTTTCGGGCGGCGCCCATCGGACCAAGATCAACCCGGCCGATATCGAAAAGATTGTGGCCAAAATGGCGCGTGTGCCCACCGTGAGTGTCTCCACCCCCGATAGGGCCAAATTAGAGACCCTGGGAGATCGATTGAAGCAGGTTGTTTTCGGCCAGGATAACGCCATCACGGCCCTGGTGACCGCCATTAAACGGCAGCGTGCTGGTTTAGGCCACCCCGAAAAGCCGGTTGGCTCCTTCTTGTTCACCGGACCCACCGGTGTGGGCAAAACAGAGGTGGCGCGCCAAGTGGCCCTCAGTCTGGGTGTGGAGTTTATGCGCTACGATATGAGCGAATACATGGAAAAGCATGCCGTGGCCAGACTCATCGGCGCGCCTCCAGGATATATCGGCTTTGACCAGGGTGGATTGCTCACCGACGGTATCCGCAAACATCCTTACAGCGTGCTGTTGCTGGATGAGATCGAAAAGGCTCATCCCGACCTTTTCAATATTCTACTGCAAGTAATGGATCACGCCACCCTCACGGACAATACAGGCAAAAAAGCCGACTTTCGTAATGTCATTCTCATGATGACATCCAACGCCGGCAGTCGTGAAATGAGTTCGTCCAGCATCGGCTTCGGCGATCCAAAGAAAGATTCTTCGCGCAAAGGACGACGTGCTATCGAGAAATACTTCAGCCCCGAGTTCCGCAACCGCCTGGATGGTGTCATCACCTTCAATGGGTTGACCATGGAGATCATGGAGCAAATCGTGGATAAATTCATGTCCGAATTTGCCGTTCAATTGGCTGCTAAGAAAGTGGAGATGGCTTATACCGATGCCATCCGTAAATGGATGGCCAAAAAAGGACATGATCCCGATTACGGCGCGCGCCCCCTTGCCAGGGTGCTGCAAACCGAAGTAAAAGATGCCCTGGCCAACGAAATCCTTTTCGGTAAACTGGAAAAAGGCGGCAAAGTAACCATCGACTTGAAAGACGACAAGCTGATCTTTAGTTACAATTAGAATGGGTCCGGCGCAGATCAGATTTCATGGCGGGCTCACAAGCAGACAATCGCAGGGGCGAGGTTGATCCTCGCCCCCTTCTTTTTCCGACGTGGCGAATACGTCGGGTGATAAATCGCCTTTCATCTTACAACCTATTGAAAAACAATGCCGGTCTATCGTCTATCAGCCAAACTCGTTTTTCCTCCAGTGCATTTGGCCACACGAGAAGGATTATTGGCCGTAGGGGGCGACCTATGTTTTGAACGTCTCCTTTTGGCATACAAAAGCGGTATCTTCCCATGGTATTCCGATGAGGAACCCATTTTGTGGTGGTCTCCTGACCCGCGGCTCGTGCTCTATCCCGAGGAATTCCAGGTATCCAAATCGCTCGCCAAGACGATAAGGCAGGGCGTGTATCGTGTGACCATGGACACCGCTTTCGAACAAGTGATCAGTGCCTGCGCACGAACACGACTGGCCAATGGAATTGGCACTTGGATCACCCCGGAAATGAAGACAGCATACTGCCGACTGCACGAGCGCGGTTATGCCCATTCCGTTGAAGCCTGGCGTGCAGATCAACTGGCAGGGGGGCTATACGGCGTTTCACTTGGGCGCGTTTTTTTCGGCGAGTCCATGTTTTCAGCCATGAGCAACGCATCCAAAGTGTGCCTGGTATACTTGGTCCAATATTTAAAAGAGCGATGTTTCGATTTAATTGATTGCCAAGTCACCACCAATCATCTTTTAAGTATGGGCGCGCACAATATTCCCCGAGATGAATTTATCACCCAGCTTCATCAATCCGTTCACTACCCCTCCAAGGTCGGCCCCTGGATGAACGCTGGGTCTGGCCGCTAACTCCAAGTTTGCGCTATTATCCTGAGACGTTGTCCAATTGTAAACTTCCTATGGCTTCAGCCTATCATGATATCGAAATTCAAGAGGCAATCGGATCCTGTGAGTGCAAGATCAAAAAATGGTGCTTAAATTTCAACGATTCTGTTGCAAACTTCCGAAAATGTTGTTAAGAACTTTCATGGTTTTTTATAATTATCAAGAGACCACCTGCCTGGCTTCATTACTTAGATAAAACTGATGGATTGAGTTGCAAGAGCGAGATGGCAGATTTCGCACGAGAGATGCTTGCGGACGCGATGCAGGGTCGCGCTGATGCTTTGAGGGCGCTTAATAAAAAGACATGGGATGAACCTGCTTTCAGCTGGGTTGATGTTCATGAAAAACACGAGAGCCCTCAGTAAATCATGCATCGACGCTTCACTTTTCCGGATAGCGAGCAGTGAAGACGCACGGGTATGTAGTTTGCTACATAGTCTTTATGAAAATGGGATGTTGAATACATAGGATTTGAGCCGTTGGACATCTATACCAATATGCTTTTTACTCTCTTTTGGATGGTAACTATAAGAAATATAACAATAAATTAAAATACGAGGAAACTCGCTTTTGATTGGCACCGCTGTTGCTTTGGAGATGTTCAGGGTTGATGGTTTCCACCTCAGGTGGAGGAGGCTCGGAGATGAAAAAAGTACTTAGACTGATGGTACCGATAGCAGGACTCATATGCGTTGTTTTGTTCTGCGTAAGTGCAACCGCGGGCAT
>JBAQGR010000430.1:0-8383 GCA_049287895.1 Desulfatitalea sp. | reverse complement strand
CCCGGCAAGTTGGGCCGGATCGGTCGCGCACCGGGCGATAAAACCAGGGCGTCGTAGGCTTCGGCGTAGGTGGTCCCGCGCTCCAGGTCGGCCACCTCGACGCGCCGGTTGGCGCAGTCGATGGCCGTCACGTTGGATCGCAGGCGCACATCGATGTTGAAGCGCCGGCGGAAAAGCTCGGGGGTGGCCACCAGCAAATCTTCTTCCTTTTTGATCACATTGCCCACGTAGTAGGGCAACCCGCAGTTGGCGAACGACACATAGTGCCCGCGGTCGAAGATGATGATCTCGGCCGATTCGGAGAGGCGGCGGGCGCGCGCCGCGCAGGATGCGCCGCCGGCCACGCCACCGACGATGAGGATACGTTTCTTTGTGGACATGCTGAACCTTTCTGAAATGGTGTTATACTTCTTCAACCACCATGGCGCTAGCGTTTTACGCAGTGGGTCATTCGGAGTGTCCGCGGCCGCGGGCACTTTTGTCCTTCAATAGCCCCAGCATCGCTGCTGTCAACCCGAGCAGGATTTCGTCCACAAAAGGGATGAGATCCGGCACGATCAGGTCCACTCCAAAAAGGATCACCGTCAGCAGGAGCAGCTTTGGAAAACGAAGTTGCGATGCGTAGGACATCAGTCGATTGCGGACGGGACCGCCTTGATTTAAAGTCGCCATGATTTTACCGATATTCCGTGGGGGCGATCGATATCATCGCATTTTCGTGTGGCACCATATATTTTTGTAAACGCCTTGGCAAGCGGCAGGCAAACGGGAGATACCTTTTACCGATAGAAGGTTGCGATTCAAATCCATTTTGTGATACCGTGCGCCCATTTGCCGGCGGCTGGGGTGCCGGCGTTCCGTTTTTATCGGTCGAAAGGGGTTATGAAGGGACACCCATGCCGCGGCTTTATATCGAAGAGTACACCCGCGCACTCACGGGCAAAACGGTCTGCATTGCCTGCCGTGAAGGGATCGTACGTGACAACTTCAGTGCCGTGATCGCCGACGTCAAGCTGCTCAACCGCCTCAAGATCAAAACCGCCCTCTACCACAACATTCCCAACCGTTTCGCCAACCAGAAGTACTTCCGGCTGCTGGCCGAGCGTCTGCCCGAAACGCGTATCGTGCGCGTGCCGCCGGAAATCGATTTTTACACCTATGTGCTCGATCATGAGGAGAAGGTTCACAAGCTGATCTTTCTGGAACGCAAGGCGCTCATCGATCAGGCGGGCCAAAAGATCAATGCTGTCACCACCCAGGGGGTGCGCCAGAGCATCAACGCATGGGGCGATTTGATCGCCAACACCAACTTCAAGGGAGTGCTGGAGCGCATCTGCGTGCGCATCGACAGCGGCCATTACGATCGCGTGCATATCCTGCCGGCCGGCAAAGATGTCATCAAATACGAGCTGTTCACCATCGAAGGATACGGCACCCTGATCGCCAACAACTTCGTGGAGCACTTTCAACAGGTGTGCAGGGAAGGCGACGTGCGCATCATCGAGGGCATTCTGAGCTTGTATAAAACCGAAGGGTACCTCAAACCGCGCACCAAAGCCTATCTGGTGGAAAATCGCGACCACTTTTTCGTGACCCTCATCGACGATATCGTGGTCGGGTGCGTGGAAAAAAAGACGATCGATGCCCGCACGGTGGAGATCGCCGCCCTGGCCATCTCCACCAAATTCCGGAACCAGCGGGTGGGGGTGTTCACTGTCCAGGCGTTCATGGAGACATTGCGCAAACAGGGCATTACCCATTTCATCTCTCTGACCAACAATCCCAACCTGAAGCGTTTGTACGAAACCATGGGCTTCGCAG
This sequence comes from Desulfatitalea sp., assembly GCA_049287895.1. GTDB lineage: Bacteria > Desulfobacterota > Desulfobacteria > Desulfobacterales > Desulfosarcinaceae > Desulfatitalea. Next base: position 6,562 of record JBAQGR010000430.1, on the reverse strand, counting down.
CCTGTGACCTGCCCGAGTACGCTGAGCGCCAGGCGGCGTCGCCGGGGGTGGCCATGTACTTCACGCAGCTTCCCTGAACACGGTGGGGGAACCGACCGCCAAACCAAAACCGGTCTGGACTGGGGCCGTGTTTAATGCGGCGGCAGGACCGCAGTGAGTTTTTCCGCGAGATCTTCGATGGAAAACGGCTTCTGAATGAAACCGTCGGCGCCGGCATCCATCAATGCCTGGGTGGGGCCGTCCAGCGCGTACCCGCTGCAAACGATCACTTTGGTGTGGGGGCGTTGCTTGCGACTGAAGGGATAAAGGGTGGCGCCGTCCATGTCCGGCAGCTTGATATCCAGCAGAACGGCATCGATGGCGATCCGGGTGTCGCCGAGCCGGTCGAGGGCTTCCCGGCCGGTTTGGGCGGTGATGACTTGATAGCCCAACCGCTTCAAAATATTATGATTCACCTCCAGGACCAAGGGTTCGTCTTCGACGAGCAAAACGGTGCCGTTGGCCATGGAGGCTGGTTCCGGTTTTGAAGCCACGGCCTCCTGGGGGGCCGCTGTTTCCGGCAGATAGATGCTTACCTGGGTGCCGAGACCGGGCTGCGATGCGATGGCCACATGACCGCCATGGTTGCGCACGATGCCGTATACTGCCGCCATGCCCAAGCCGCGGCCCTGGAATTTGGTGCTGAAAAAAGGTTCAAAGATCCGTTGCAGTGTCTGGGCGTCCATGCCCGTGCCCTCATCGTTGATGGTTACGGCTATGTAATCGCCCGCGTCCACCCCACCGTGGCCGGCACTTTGCGACGCGTCGATGGGGTGTGACCGGCATCCGATCTGGATGCGGCCGCCATGGTCCATGGCTTCCACCGCGTTGGCCACGATGGCCGAAAGGACCATCTGCATTTGGGTGACATCCATCTTGACATAAGGCCGGCGGCAATCCAGCTGGGTGACGATCGTGATGTGGGGCGGGACGGTGTGTTCTATCAGTGCCAGCGTATCCACGATGAAGGCGTGCATCGCCGTAGGCTTGGCCTTGTATTTGCCTCCTTTGGCGTACGCCAACAGCTGGCCTGTTAAATGGGACATATGGGTGGCGGACTGCATGATTGGTTTTACAAGCCGCTGGACGTTCTCCATCTGGCTGCAATCGCATTGCAGCAATTCCGCATTGCCCATGATGACGGCCAATGCGTTGTTGAACTGGTGGGCCGTGCCTCCGGCCAGGGTGGCCACCGCTTCCAACTTGCGCGTCTCCTCCCGTTGGATCGCCGCAAGCTGTTTTTCCTCCTGGGCTTTCTTCAGGTCGGTGATGGGCAGCACCAACTCCAGGGCCGCGGTGACCCGGCCGCCGCCGTCGCGGATGGGCGTGGCGATCGACTGGGACCAGATGGGGTTGCCCTGGGCGTCATGGCCCGCCCGCTCCTGCGTGGACTTTTCGTGCCCGTGGGCGAGAACCTGGCGGGCGTTGCAGCTCTCCGGGTCCATGCCTTTATAGATGGTCTCAAAGCACGAGCGGCCTTCCACCTCACCGAAAATGGTTTTGAGGACCCGGTTGGCCCACATAATTTTGTAATCCTGGGAAATGACGGCAAGACCGGCGCCGATGTTGCCGGTGATGGTTTCCAGCCGATCGCGCTCCTGGCGGAGCTGCTCTTCCATACGGAGGCGGTGTCGGTTTTCGGCCTCGAGCCGGGTATTGGTCATTTCCAGCTCCGCGGTGCGCTGGGCCACCCGGTCGGCCAGGTTGTCCTTTAAGTGCAGCAGCTTGAGGCGTGTCTGCCGATAGTTGCCCGCGATCATAAAATTCAGGCCCCAGAAGAACAAGGTCGTCAGGCTCATGAAAAAATGGACCTCGCCCGGGATGGTGACGAGTCGAAGGAACAGCGGCAGCAGAGCCGGGATGGAAAAGGCGAGAAAGGCGCGCAGCATGGTGGCAAAGGCCATGGCCGCGCCGGCTACCATGCCGCAGAGGACCACGATGAGGAACACCTGGTGCGTGACCGATTCGGTGGGAAAAAGTAACCAGGCGCTGGCGCCCCATAAGATCCCGGACAACCCGAGGGAGGCGATGTTCCAGCGCGCCCAGCGCTGGGTCCCTTCAAAGGAGGGGCTCTGGCGGGGAAAATAGTAGATCAGTAGCGTGCGAGCGCTTGATACGAGAATCACCGCCGCCAGCCAGCCGGCCAGGGTCGCTGCGGAGATATGGTTGCGCAGCAGATAGGCCAGGAAAAAGGCATTGACCACGGACGCGGTCACGCTGATCCACGATTGTTTGTGGAGCAGCCGAATGCGTTCTTGATCGATGCGTTCCCTGAGGCTCAGGGTGCACTGGTCTTGAAGGCTGGGGCGGCGAAGTTCTTTCACCATAATAGATGCAGTCCAATGTATGGCGCCGGGAGCCCCGGCGTACGTTTCAAAAGGATCAGCGGATATGTCACTGTGGAACAGAAGCCCAGGGTGGATCGAACCAATGGCGGCGCAGATTACCAGAGATGCAAATAAAGTTCAATTCACTCCGGAATTATTTCACCATCGCCGCATTTCGCAGCGCGTTGCAGTAAAAAATCGATAAAATAGGCCACGTTGGCGGCCACATGGTGTACGCCGCAGCGCGTGGCCATCTCCGGATCGTAGCGGAATGCCGGTCCGCCGGCGATCAGGCAGGTGCCGGGCGGCAGGCGCTGCCCCACACTGGCCAGCTCCTCTTCGGAATCGAGTTGGAGCACGGTCAGCCCCAAAAAAGCGGGACAATGCTGCCGGCAGGCGGCCACGATGGCATCGGCGGGCTGCAATAAACCCAGCGGCATGACCCGCATGCCCAGCGCTTCGGCAAACAAGTGAATGATCTCGATTCCTTGGCCGATACCGTCATCCAGGGTGGCGGTCATCAGGAGCGGCGCCTCGGGCCAAAGCCCCAACCCGCTGTGCTGCTCTTTCCATCGGATCAGCGTCTGGGCGCATCGGACGATCTGCTCGCGCGAGGGCAGACCCTGATCGATCCATTCGCGACATAACGTTTCCAATTGGCGACGAAGTGATTGCACGATATCTTTCCATTGATTGGCTGGAGTCTCTTCGCGGTCGCGGCCGTGCGGGACGTCCGGATGCCGATTGTTGGCCCCGAAAAAAAGTGCCGGCGTGCCCGCGCCCTTGAAAATGGCTGTCGTACGGCCTATAGTTGGAAAAAATATTGGTGTCAAAGGATTTGGGCTTGTATATTTCGAACGTCCCAGGTATGTTTTACAACGTTTTACCTATCGCCCTGGATCATTGGGCGCCATATCTTGCCACGAAAATGGTTTGCACAGCCCCTTTTTGATGCAGTGGGGGCACCCTGAACGGCATGGCCGACTGCGGTATTCGACCATTGCCCTCAAGAACACCCAAATTCACATTCCAAAGAAGGAGGAACTTAGATGAACAAAACCGATCTGATCGCCAAAGTCGCCACGGTCGTGGGTACTCAAAAACAGGCCAAAGAGGCCGTTGACTGTGTACTGGATGAAATTACTAAAGCCCTGGCCGGGAATGACACGGTTCAAATCGCCGGCTTCGGCAGCTTCAAAGTGAGCGAACGCAAAGCCCGCACCGGCCGAAATCCCCAAAGCGGTGCGTCCATCAATATTCCGGCCCGGAAAGTACCCAAATTCCTTGCTGGAAAAGCACTCAAGGACGCCGTTAACTAGCCTTTAACCAAACAACTGATTCGATTCTATCGGTACCGTCCGCGAAGATGACCGATGAATAGGGTGTTGCGCTTAAATAGGCAACCTTCCCGCCGAAGGGGAAGGTTGCCTTATGTTCCCCCTGCAAGCCCTTGCCCGAAGTTGCCTCAACTATCCTGGTATTTACTTCCGGATATCCTTACTTTTGATGCCATTTTCCCGAGGCATCCTGGAGCCACTCGCCCGCGGAGGCCTTTTCAGCAATCTGGATGGCCCGCCGTTGGCCGACCACTTTGACGTCGGTGCCGGTCTTCTGGGCGATCTGCGCATAGATGCTTTTGCGGTCCTGGTTTTCGGCCGCCACCACATCCTGTTTTTCGGTCTGGCCTTTGAGCATCTCCAGGAAGCCTTGGTTGTTTTCGCCGGTCACACCACGGGCCTTCAATTCCACGATGACCGGCAGTCGGGTACGCATTTGCTCCTTTACATCCTCGGCCCAGGTGGCGCCCACCATGGCGATGGTTCCAAAGATCACCAACATTCCGACAATTACCTGTTTTGTCCTTGCATGCATGGCGCAACTCCTTTTTTAAAACGCCCATCGGCGGTTTGCATTTGCGTTGAAACGGTTCCGCGCGGCCTTCCGGATTTCAGCCCGGGTCGCAACGGTCGGCGCACGATCCTAATTGGCTTTGGGCTGTATCTTCTCTTTGTCCTTGTCCAGGTCGTCGAAGAAATCGTCCAGCGCCCGGTCCACCTTGACATTGACGTCGATGGTGATATGCATGGGCGCCACTTCGACACGATGGATGGTCTCCACCTTGTGCTGGGTTTGGCAGCCCTGGAGAGCAGCGAGCAGTGCTGCCAGCGCCAGGACCCAGGGAATACTCTTTTTCATGCGATGGCTCCTTTGTGAGGGGATCACTTTTACTATCGGAACGCACGGTCTCTCTATTACTTTGGGGGTGTCATCAATTGCCGGTAGTGCAAAATCTCCCGCAGCGGTGTCTTGAAATTCAGATCGATGTTGATGCCTTGAAAATCGGCCTGGCCCTGGCCGCTGAAGCGTTTGAACCCGCCGGATTGCGGGTCGTAGGCAAACGGCAGCAGGCGATTGGGTTTGCCGTCCAGTTTCAGGCTCACTAGTAAAAGTTCGTTTTGGCTTTGCAACTCCACCTTGGCCCAGTTGTAGGTATAGTCTTTCAAGGCTTCGCTGGCAATATCCAACTGGGTGTGCTGGGGGGTGCCGGGCGCCAGGCCGTCGAGCAGGTTCTGTGTGCCCCGAAGCTGGATGGTGCCGGTCTGGCCTGGGGTGGAGTAGAGAAAGCCGTTGTCGAAGGCCAGCTCCCCATTGCGCCAGCGTACGGGAATGCGCCCGCTGACCGCGCCTTCGCCGCTGCCTTGGGCCGCCCCGAGCTGTTCCATCACCATGGCCAGGTTGAGCCGGTCGCAATACACGGTCACCTCTACTTCGTCCCGTCCGGACGTGAGCCGGAACGCCTGGGTCTGCAGCATGCCCTTGCACCACTGCAGGCCGGCTTTTTCGATGAACAAGGTGGCCTTCGATTCGAGCTGGAAATCGATGTTCAGCGCCTTGACCGCCAGCTTGCCCAGGGTTAGGTCAGCCACCTGCAACTGCTGCCGGGGGGCGCTGCGCAGGGCGATCAGGTCCTCCATGCGCAGGTCGCAGGCAATCCCCTCCAGAACCAATTGGCGGCTCGGCTGCCGGAGCACGCCCTGGCCGATGCGGACACGGGCCGTGCTTTGGATCGCACCGCCCTGGGTTCGAAGTTCGGCCTCGGCTTCGATCCGGCCCTGGAAGGCAAATCCCGCCGCGGCCGGAGATATCCGGCCCAGCTCGATGGCCGCGGCCGGTGTATAGCCGGGCACGGTCACGGCCAGAGTGGCCCCGTCGGCACCGATTTCTGAGCGTATCTGGACGTTCAGGCCCGGGAAAAGTTTACTCGCATGGCGCAGGTCGGCCCACAGGCCTTCCGGCCGCACACCGAGCTTGCCTCTCACTCCGCCCAGCGGTTTGGTCTGCCACAGCATCTGGCCCATGCTCACCTCGCCGTCCGGTGGCTGGGAGGGCAGCGGATAGTGCACAGGCAGACGCAGCGAGATCTGATTGATCTGTACCGCCTGGGGGTCATAAAGGATGCGGCCGTCGGCCAGTCGCAGCTCGCCGGTCAAGTCCCAATCCGACTGGGCACTCTTATGGAGCCGGGCCTCCAACACGGTTTTAGGCAGCTCAACGTGCGCTTCATCCAGCGCAAGCTGGATGGAGGAGAGCTCCGCCAGCGCCTGGATCTGAAGGTCGGGTGATGTGCCGATGTCGCCGCCGAGAGTGACGCTTGGGCAGCGCACCGTGGTCTGGGGACGGTGGGCCAGCAGGTCGCTGACCGACAGATCGAATCGGCCCGTCACGGCCCCGGCGGTGAGCCTGCCGGTGGCGATCAGGCGCGGAACCTGGCTTTCGACTCGCCAATCCGCGCGCTGCAAACGCAGCGCGTTGTCCGCGTGCGAGGCGTCCCCTCGGGCGTCGAGTTCCCATTGGATGGCGTTCCCGGCGTCCGGCCGGGCGGAGAGGGCTAACGCCAGAGCAAGGGGCCGGGTCAGGGCCAGGGGTGTCCGGGCATGGGGTTCCAGGTGTTGCGCCGGCAGCAGTGCCCGGGCCTCCGCGCTGAGCGACGCCACCCCGAACGGCTGGAGCCGGCAGCGCGCCCGGACATCCAGACCGACCTGCCCCGAAACCGGCAGGTTTGCAAAGAGTGCCAAAAGATCCGCGAAACGGGCCGTCTCCAGGTGCTCGGCGGTTACCGTCAGATCGAGGGTGTTGGCGCGGCTCTCCACGGCGCAGGTCAGATGGATGGGGCTGCCCCGCGGCGTCAGGCGGGC
>JBAQGR010000429.1:0-6148 GCA_049287895.1 Desulfatitalea sp. | reverse complement strand
ACCACGCGCCGGGCCCAGGCCGGAACACGGTCGCCGCTGCCGCCGGGCCATTGCACATGCAGCCGATATAGATCTTTGTGGCGCAGTTGCGACGCCGGCAACCGGAGCTGCCAGGTGTCGTTGCCATCGATGCGCCCCAGGGCCAGGTCGTCCCGGATCTTCCAGTCGCTCAAATCACCGACCAGGTGCATGGCCGTGGCGTTGGGCGCCCATTCCCGCAACACCCAGCCGCCCTCTTCGAAATGCAGGCCGTAATATTCATGGCCGGAGGCGAAATCGGCCAACGTCTTGCCCTTGGGAGTAAGCAGTCGAGTGGCCCGGGCGATATGAGCGATGCGCCGGGCGATGGTCGCGCGGTGCGGCGCAAGGTAGGGATCGGATGATAGAAAACGCTCCAGGCGTTTTTGCTCTTCTGATGAGTTTGGCATGGCGTTCAGGTCAACAAAGGCCTTTCCAGCATCCGCTCGTAAAGTTCTATGTACTGCCGCGCATTGACCGAATGGGTAAAGGTATCCATGGCATGCCGCATGATGCGGGCCACCTGTTGCGCTTTGACGGTGGCCGGCCGCATGAAAAAATCCATGGCCCGCTCGATGGCCCACATCAGGCCGTTGGCATCGTAAATGTTGAAGAGAAAGCCGCTGCCGCTGTTGTTGGCGACGTCCAGCGGCGACACGGTATTCAAAATGCCGCCGGTTTCGTGCGCCACGGGCAGCGCACCGTAGAGCTGACCGATCATCTGGGGCAGCCCGCACGGCTCGAAGAGCGAAGGCATCAAAATGAAATCGGCCGCGCCGTAAGTCAGATGCTCCAAGTCTTCGCTGAAATCGCAAACCGCCACGCGCTGATGGAATTCGTGCTGGTTGACGATGTTGCGGAAGACTTGCTGGTAGTCGCCGTCGGCCACGAAAACCACCTGCAGGTTTTGCTCCCAGTAGTTGGAGATCATGTTGTAAAAAATATCGGCCAGCAACTTGCACCCTTTTTGCACCGGGTCCAGGCGCGAAGGCCAGAAGAACAAGGGCGCGCTTTCATCTTCGATCAGGCCCAACAAGCGCTGTAAGTGGCGCTTGTTTTTCCGCTTGGCCTTGGCGTGATCTTTGGCCCCGAAGGCCTCGGTGAGGAAGGTGTCCTTGCGGGGATGGAACCCCGGGTCGGGCGCGTTGAGAATACCGGTGGCGCACCCGGCGTTGGCCTTGTTGATCAGCTCCTGGCGCAAGTGCGGTTCGATGAAGGTGTGTCGGCCCTGCACGATTTCATCCAAAAAGTGCTGGCTGACGGTATTGACGAAATGGGCGCCGAACACGCCGCTGACCAGAAAATCGACGGGATTGGCATCGCGCGCGCCTTCGTAATCTTCGGCATAATTCATAAAGTACAGGTGATCCCAAAAGTAGGCTGCGTCAATGCCGCGATCTTCAATGTGGGCCAGCGTCGTTTTGACCGTGTGGATGTTATGGATCGTAAACAGGCAGGGAATGCGCAATTCACGCGCCATGGCCGGGATCAATCCGGTCATCCAGTCGTTGCAGTGGATCAGATCGGGACGCACGCGCGGCACGATATTGTTGATCACTTCGCGTTGAAACGCCAGGGAGATATGCGTATTCTGGTCGCCGTAGTTGGAGTAAACGCGATTGAGATAGAAAAAGGCGCGATCCTGGGCCAGATGCACGCGGTCATTGGGCATGACACGACGCAACATGCGCCGCTCTTTGCGCAAGAACGGCGCCAGGCGATCTTCGAAGATGGAACGATAATCCGGCAGGGCCACATGCACATCGGCCCCCTGATCGAACAGCGCGCTGACCAGCGCGGCCGATACATCGGCCAAGCCACCGGCCTTGGCTGTCAGAAAATGGGCCAGGTTGCCCATGCGGTCGGGCAGATAGGTCACTTCCGGGGTGACGATCAGCACCCGCGGCTTTTTGCGTTTGATGGACATGGAATTCTTCTATCCGGCCCAGGGCCAAGCTGAGAGCAGACTGGTTTAGCGTTCCTTACCGACAGAATATCTTCCCTTAATCTTTCCTCTTTCAACTTTGATGAACTCGTGAAAAGTCGCTGGGGGTCTGTTAATGTCATTCCCGCGAAGGCGGGAATCCAGTCAATTCAAGTGATTCTGGACTCCCGCCTTCGCGGGAGTAACGGCTCGGGGACTTTTTACGATTTCGGCAACCTTCATCTCCGGCGAAGCCGGGGCTATGCCCACGTAATCAGCCCCGGCGTGACTCGGATCCAATCGTCCGCGTGGGGCACTACCCGCACGGTAAAACCGTAGCGGCCCGAATCCCGGCAAGCCAGGGTGCAGCGATAGAGGTAGCGTCCGCCGCCGAGATCTTCGGCCATGGTCATCTCCTGGGTAGAACCAATGTTCAGTTCAGCGGTGCGCTTCATGCGACCGTAGTATAGCTCCACATCCACCTCTTCCGGTTTCAGGATGCCCAATTCGACCGTGCTGCTGACACTGAAGGTATCTTCCACCTGGAAAGGACCCTCATGGTCCCGCTCGGGCAAGCCGACCGTGATCTCTTTCCACGAATCCTTAAGTCGCTTGTGCAGTATGCTCAGGCGCTTGGCTTCGGCGCCGCTGTCGGCCATCAGCTCTTTGTAGCGTTGCACCGCGGGCAGGTAAAAGCGTTGCTGATATTCGCCGATCATACGATGACTGCAAAAATCGGCCATGGCCATTTTCATGGAAGCTTTCATCTTGGTCAGCCATTCGGTGGGCATGTTGCCCGAAGCCCGGTTGTAAAAACAGGGGATGACGTCGTTTTCCAGCACATTGTACAGGGCCTGGTTCTCCACGGCATCCTGGTAGGCCGGATCGGAATACTCTTCTCCGCTGCCGATACTCCACCCGGTCGCGGGGCTGTAGCCTTCATCCCACCACCCATCCAATACGCTCAGGTTGAGGGCACCGTTGATGGCCGCCTTCATGCCCGAAGTGCCGCAGGCCTCCATGGGGCGGCGGGGCGTGTTCAACCAGACATCCACGCCCTGCACCAGGTGGCGGGCGATGCCCATGTCGTAATCCTCCAGAAAGGCGATATGGTTGGCCACATTGTGCTGACGCGCGAATTGGATGATGTTGCGGATCAGCTCCTTGCCCTCGTTGTCCTGAGGATGGGCCTTGCCGGCGAAGATAATCTGCACCGGCCGTTCTTTGGAGGTCAAAAGAGCCTTGAGCCGTTCCGGATCGCGCAGAATCAGATTGGCGCGCTTGTAAGTGGCAAAACGCCTTGCAAAGCCGAGCGTCAGTACTTCCGGATCCAGGGCGTTCTCGGCGGCCTTGACCACGGAGGTGGGAGCGTTGCGGCGACTGTACTGCTTGACCAGCAAGTCGCGCACTTTGCTGATCAGCCGGGTGCGGTTCATTTCATGAGCGCGCCATAACTCTTCGTCGTAGATTTCATCGACACGCTCGATATTCTCGGTCTTGCGGCTGCTGTAGTGCCATTCCGGGCCCAGGTAGCGCTCGAAAAGCATGACGATATCAGGAGCGATAAAGCTGGAGATATGCACACCATTGGTCACGTGCGAAATGGGCGTGTCTTCGTCCGAGCGCTCCGGCCACACATGCGACCACATGCGTCGGGCCACCCGACCGTGCAGGCGGCTGACCCCGTTGCAATACTGGGAAAGGCGCAACCCCAGGATGAACATGGAAAAGGGGCCCTGGGGATGGGCGTTGCCGGTGCGGCCCCAGGAGAGGATTTCATCTTCCGTGATCTCCATTTGCTTGGCCAGCTTACTGATGTAGGGGCGCACCAGCTCCGTGGGAAACTCGTCATGGCCGGCGGCCACCGGCGTATGGGTAGTAAAGACCGAACTGCGCGCCACGACTTGCATGGCCGTGGGCAGATCCAACTGGTGCTGGGTCATGATCTGGGCCAGGCGTTCGACATTGGAAAAAGCGCTGTGGCCTTCATTCATGTGACACACCGTGGGTTCGATCCCCATGGCGGTCAGCGCCCGCATGCCGCCGATGCCGAGCAGTACCTCCTGGGCCAGACGGATGCCCGGCTCGCTGTTGTACAACCGGGCGGTGATATCGCGGATACCCGCCGGGTTCTCCATCACGTTGGTATCCAGGAGCACCAGCGGGATGCGACCGATCATGATCTTCCATACATCGGCCAGGATATCACCCTGGGGTCCGGCCACGCGGATGCGCAGGTCCGCACCGCTGTTGTTCTTGACCCGCACCAGCGGCAACGTATAGAGATCGGTTTCCGGATAGGTCTCCTGCTGCCATCCGTTGGGATCGAGCAGCTGTTGGAAGTAACCCTGGCGGTAGAGAAGACCCACGGCCACCATGGGCAGGCACATGTGGGAAGAGGATTTGAGATGGTCGCCGGCCAGCACGCCCAAGCCGCCCGCAAAGAGCGGCAGGCTTTCATGGATGCCGAACTCCATGGAGAAGTAGGCGATGCGCGCTCCTGCGCCGTATGGATTTTGGGCGATATCGGGCGTGGCCAGCACCCGTTCCTTGAATTGCTGCCGCACCCGATCCAGGTGGGCCAGAAAGCTGTCGTCCTTGGCCAGCTTCCGAAGCCGTTCCTGAGATACTTGGGTGGCGAAGACAATGGGGTTGCGCCCGGACTCTTCCCACAAGCGGGGGTCGACGCGCCGGAACAGCTCGATGGCATCCGGTTTCCAGGACCACCACAGATTGCGCGAGAGTACCCCCAGGAAGCTCAACGAGCCGGGCAACCGGGGAAATACTTGAAACGCGAGGATGTGCTTCATTGCATTGCTCCAATGGGATTGACCTGCGTGGGGTTGCTATTCAACAGGGGCCAAGTTAATCACGGTAGATGCAGATGTCCACGGTATTCATTAAACTGCGCCCGATGCAGTCCCACCAAGAGCAAGTGCCCGTTCTCAGAATGCGCCGCGCTGTGGGCTGATTGGCAAGCAAAACTATACGACCACCACCGCGTTTTGCACATTGGAGACGCCGCTGTGGACATATTTGTCGGCCGCATCGTCGGTAATCCAATGCTGCCCGTCCACCACGTAGCGGTACTGGTATTCACGTCCTTTGTCTAAAACGACCGTTACGGTGAAATCTCCGTTCTTCGTCGCTTTCATGGGCGTCTTATCGGCCTTCCAGCCATTGAACTCCGCGGCGAGGCTCGCTTTCTTGGCCTGGCCGATCGAATTTTTGTCGAGCCGGAAAGTTACTTTGCACATGGGCTTGTCTTTCAAATACTGTTTTGTGATACTCATCGTTACCTCCCTGTCACTAATGGTTTGTGGTTGGCTGCGCAACCCCATCCAAGGACGGGTTCCTCGGCGGAGCTTTCAGTCGGTCTGTATCACACGCCATACGTGATCGCAGAATAGGGAAGAGAATCATCTAAGGAAACGGAGTGGGAACTACCTAAAGGGCGCATGACTATTCGATATAGGTTAAATACTAAATCATCCGGTCGTACCGTCAATTGTATTATCATTAGTTTTGATCCAGGGATTTGTCAACATCCGCGTTAACGTTGCGGCGGCTTTTGCGGAGCACAACTATTCCCCAGAAGCCAACTTCTTCCACACCCGCAGCAGCTCGCTGACCCCCCAGGCCTGGGCGTCGCACCCGCGCTGCCGATGGGGCGCATCGCCATCCACGATCTCCGGAACGTGGCCCACGCAATGGCTGTTGATCAATTGAATGCTGCTGGACAACCAGGCCAACGCCGCCTCCCGGCCCTGTTCACCGTAGCATAGCGCCCAGGCTTCGCAAAAGGAGGGAAAGGGCCAGGTCCAGGCCGTGCCGTTGTGATAGGCCGGTTTGCGCCGGGTATCTTCATCGCCCTGATAGTGGCCCCAGTAAGGGTTGAGGGGATCGTTGAGCACCTGACCGTCCTTAGCCACCGCCAGGGGCATTTGCACCGGTCGGTCGGCCAGGGTGCGAATGGCGCCGGGCACCAGCAACGCCTGGCAAGCGGTCAGGATCCGCTGGACCATGTCCGCATCCTCCACGGCGCCGAGGGTCACGGCCAGCAGTTGATTGGGGCGCAGGGCGTCGTCCGGACGCGCCTGCCGGGCCGTTTGCCCCGGATCGGCATGGCGGCAGTCACTCAAATGGCCCTGCTCGGGAAGCCAGAACAGCTCGACGATGCTCGCCCGGATGCGCTTGGCCAAAGCC
>JBAQGR010000428.1:0-1559 GCA_049287895.1 Desulfatitalea sp. | reverse complement strand
TGCATACCCGAGAATCCTACGCGGTCGTCACGGTCACCGACAAGGGGATCGGCATCCCCCAGGCGGACCTGGCACTGGTCTTTGAACCCTTCTACCGCGGGGACCCTTCCCGCTCCTCCCGGACAGGGGGGTATGGCCTGGGGTTGAGCCTGGCCAAGACCATCGTGGACGCCCATGGCGGCCATATCGAGATCGACAGCATTTACGGCGAGGGCACCACTATGCGGATAGTGCTACCCATGTAAGAGCTCTTTCCGCTTTTGCGGATAAGAGCGGCGCCGTCGAGCGCGGATCGCTTGACTTTTGACCTTGAAAAGCATCAAATCAAAACTACGGCCGCGCGCCTCCGGACATTCCGCGCGCAGGGTGCAGCCAAATTGAATCGACAACACGGGGGAGATCGTAGATGAATAAAGACCAAATAAAGCATTTGCGCAAATTCCTGAAACCTTACCGCATCACCCAGGGCAAGCATTTCAATTTGAAGGATCACGATCCGAGCGACACCCAGGGCATTGCTTCGGAGCAGAAAAACGCGGCCAAGGAACTGCTGGCGCGCGGTGTCGAATGGCTGACCAAAGAGCAGGACAAGCTCTACGCCCAGGACCGCTGGAGCGTACTGCTCATCCTCCAGGCGATGGATGCCGCCGGCAAGGACAGCACAATTAAGCACGTCATGTCGGGCGTCAACCCGCAAGGGGTGCAGGTGCACTCATTTAAGGCGCCCTCGAGCGAGGATCTGGACCATGACTTCATGTGGCGTTGCCTGAAGACACTGCCCGAGCGCGGGCGCATCGGCATTTTCAACCGCAGCTACTACGAGGAGGTGCTCGTGGTGCGGGTGCACGAGGAGTTGCTCACCAAGCAGAAACTGCCGGACCCACTCGTGACTAAGAAAATCTGGTCCGAACGCTTCGAAGATATTGTAAACACCGAGCGCTATTTAGCGCGCAACGGCTACCTGATTTTGAAGTTTTTTCTCAACCTTTCGCCCGATGAACAAAAAAAACGTTTTATGGAACGGCTCGACAATCCGGACAAAAACTGGAAGTTCTCCAGCGCCGACGCCCAAGAGCGCAGCCACTGGGATGCTTACATGCGGGCCTACGCGGAAATGATCCGCAATACAGCGACACCGCACGCGCCATGGTATGTAGTGCCGGCCGACCATAAGTGGTTCAGCCGGCTTGTGGTCGCCGGGGCGATCGTTGAGGCGCTCGAGGGGCTCGACCTGCACTACCCCGAACTCGGGCCGGCGCAGAAGAAAGAACTTGCCGCCGCGCGCGAGATGCTTGCGGCCGATAAAATATGACCTGGCCCGGCGCAACATCAAAACCTTAATGCCTGCGAAGCCGCCCGCTTTTGGTTCGGGCTTTTTTCGCTCGAATCCGCTGACGACAAGGCGCGCACCGATAAGCCTCGCGCCGAACTCTTTTTTTATATTAACCCTGCGATGGGTTGGTGCTTTGGTGAAGCATATGATAGGGGCTCGACTACAAATTCGGCACCATGATCGAAGTCCCCCGGGCCGCCCTGACCGCCGATGAGTTGGCCCAGCA